>NZ_CP077263.1:0-95620 GCF_019047765.1 Citrobacter pasteurii | reverse complement strand
ATCATTGCCAGGAACATGAGACCGCGGATAACGACTGCACGTTTTGCTACTCGCTCCAGAGTTTGTTCAAGCCAGCGCTGGCCGTAGTTAATTATGATTTCATCATCGCCGTCCCCCTGTAGAAGGGAGAGAAAGTTGGCAGCTTCCTGCGACGGAAAGTCATAACCGCAATCTTTCAGGGCCAGTCCGAAATGTTTACCTTCACGAACGTGTTCGGTAATTGCTTCGATACGCACAGCAAGCCAGGGGGATGCCGTTTCCTGCAGAATCTCCAGCGCGTCTTTAGTTTTGACGCCGGACTGCAGTAGTGCACCGATGTTCAACAGGAAAGTTGCACCCTGAATATCCTTATAAACCGACCATGGCATCAGACCGTCGAATGCACGGCGAAGTTTGTCGGGGCGGTGCCAGCGGGGGAGTGACCAGATAGTCCAGATAGTTGATGCGATAGTAGCGATGGCAGTTATTACGCCATATTCACTGAAATACAGCGAGATACCATAAAGAAAACCGAGGGCACCGGTCCAGTTCTCTGGCGGGCTGATTTCTGTCAACGTGGGAAGTAACTCAGTATTCAGCACATAAATGGTGCTGGCCATCATGATGGCAAAGCCGATCGGATAGATGGCCATCTGCCATACTGCAGCACGAATACGCTTACCGGCGCTGGTCAGAGCACAGGCGTATCTTAGCGCGCGTGGTAGTGACTCACTGCGTATGCCTGCGCTTATGACGGACGCTTCTGCGGCCGGTAGCCATCGGGAGAGCGTACGCTCCAGCGTTTTTTCCCCGCTGTTTTCCCTTAAGGCATCAACACAGTCATCCGTCAGCTCAACGTAGGGATGCCAGTTCTGGCCGAAGTTTGTCCATGCATTGCGCATTTTCTCCAGTGAAGGCTTAAGTTGTTGCTGGTTTTCAATCAGAAATCGCAGGGCATCATAGAACTGAACACGGTATCGACCGCTGAACGTCTTGCGAACCAGGGTATATCGGAGTCGTTTCAGGACGTGCATTTCACGCATCATCCACCTCCAGACGTTCATCTTCATCGAGCGGAATGATACGGTTGGCCATCAGCGGGTCGACCAGTCCTTCGTTGATTTTATGCAGGACGTGCCGGACACGGCTGATCCCCTGCATGTGATTTATCCAGTATTGGCGCGCCGCGACTTTGCCGTCTGTTTTCAGCAGCTTAAAAAGACGGTTATTGGTCTCGATAACCTCGGCAATGACGGTACGCCCCCTGATCCCCTGACCGACTTTACCGCGAACCTGACCGTTTATCTCCACCACTTGTGTACATGCTTCACATCCCTCTGGGTTGTGGAAATAGAGCTTATCGGTCGAACAGATACCTTCAATGTTGCAGTATTTCTCCAGCCAGTCCTTTTCCTCGACAGTCAGGCTGGCGACCTTATCCTGCCAGGATATACGACATTCAGGACATAGCGTGGGTACCAGGCGCTGGCTGATAAGTCCAATCAATAACTGGGCATCACACAGCAGATTTTCGTTAATGCCGAGCGTAACCATGCGTTCCGGGATACCGAGTGCAGAGTTTGTGTGCAGTGTAGTCATCACCAGGTGTCCGGTCTGGGCGGCATAAATGGTGGCCAGCATCGAGATAAGGTCGCGCATTTCCTGCATCATGATTGAGTCAGGGTCCAGTCGCAAAGCTGACGAGATGGCTTTTCCCCAGGCGATATGTACTGCTTCTTCATCAGATTTGTCGCAGATGATCGGGGTCTGAACGGCACCCACGACCTGTCCCTCAAGCGGATCTTCAATGGTCAGAAGGTGTTGCCCGGGGTTGGTATCGAGGTATACCCGACAGGCGGTACGCAGCGTAGTGGACTTACCTGAACCGGTAGGTCCCGAGAGAATGATTTTCCCTTCAGGGCGGTCAATCATGCGTATCAGTAGCTTGATTTGTTCGGGCAAATACCCCAGTTGTAGAAAGTCAGGTACGTTATTGCCGTCATCCGGGATAAGGCGCATTACCGCAATCAGACCATCGCCAGTTGGACGGTGGCTGTAGCGGGCACCAAACAGGCCTATTTTCCGCATCATGGCTGGAGAGAGTCGTGCATCCTGCTCACGGTGTGGGTAGAAACTGGTTTCTGACACATCCGACATAGAGAGAATACAGGTGGCACAGAGGGACATTCCTTCCTCTCTCTGACGTTCATCCACCACATGTAAATAGCCGTGAACCCGCATTTTGACCTGGAAGAGCGAGTCTGAAATCAGGAAGTGAATATCTGAGGATCCGAGCTTTCTGGCCACTGAGAAATAGTTCAGGATCCGTTGCTCGCTGTGGCTGCTGTCGCCACCCAGATCTGCCAGCGTCAAACCAGCCTTATCGCTGGCCTGAGGTTGAGCAGCCTGGTTTTTTTTCGCTTCACGTAAGTCCGAGAGAGTGACAAAACGATGTTTGATCCCTGGATGCTTGTTCATTAAATCCATCAGCGCGGCTTGTACACCAGGGTCGCCTCGCTGGTTGGTGTCGATAAGGATTTCTTTCTTTTCTCCGTCATCAAACAGCAGGAGAGATTCTGCAGTAATACCGTTCATGGTTAGTCTCCGAAGGCAAGCAGTGTGCCATCGCTGAGTGTGACACCGGCAAGCGTAATACTCCTGACTGTGCTCTCCAGACCAGGAATACGGCTCCCCGGCGATACAACCAATGACTGTCCTGATGGTAGTTGTAGTGTGGCGCGGAGTTTTTGGTCGCGACCGTTGATTTCCAGCACGACAGGGCGATTATTTGAGGGAACTGTGCGTGCAGGTTGGCCGGGCAGTGAAGTATCGCCGGCGATAGCTCCGGGAAGGGAGGGGGCGATGGTACCGGCACCGGCTTGGTTTTCCTCCAACTGGCGCTGAAGTTGCGCCCCCTGAACTTCTGCCTGGAGGATGATGTTTCGGATATGCAGTTGCTCAAGCTGTCCTTTTGTCACTTCGGCTGGTTGTGATACCTGCTGGTTAGTTGACTGAGAGGCCTGAACGGGTAATGGACTCAATACTGGCAGCAGGAGCCAGAGTGTCGCTTGTCGCAGAAAGTTACTGTGCTGACGCATAAATTTTACCTTCAGTGGTATAGCTGAACGCACTGCCATTCAGCTCGAAAGAGATTCGGGTTAGTCGGATACCGGTTTCATCCAGACCGTCGAATAACATGATGGAGGGGAGAGGGGCGGAGAAACTAAACACGTATTCCTGCCAGTCCTGCACGGGAGGCGGCTCTCCGTTTGCCCCAGGCAGGGCTGGAGGTGCTGCTACATCAGTGATGTTGAGCATGACCTGTTGTCGCTGGAACCAGGAGAGGATACGGATGAACTGCGCTGAGCTGTTCGGCACGGCTTCATCTTTGAGTGGGCTGTCAGGGGGGGCCAGTGTAACCCTGGCTTCCCGCCCCCCCTCTTTCAGATTGAATACAGGTGTGACACCGAAAACTTCCCGGGCGCGGGCCAGGAATCCCTCTACTGTACCGCCCGGCATAATCTGGTACAGAAGTGTTATCCCATCAGGTGAACAGGTTCCGGATGTCAGCTTCCAGCTTTCCAGAACATACTTCGCCGGATCGGTCTGTCTCTGACAATCATTGAGAAGATCCGTAGCCGTAACTTCATGTGCCCAGGGGTGAGGCAGGGATTGAGGTTTTACCTGGGTGGCAAACATCGCACGCGCCCTGGCCTGGATTTCCTCGGCGGTGAGTGTCGGCTCCTCTGGTGGCGTGGCAGCCTGCCACCAGGTAATGGCACCTGTACCTATTAGCAATATCGCGCAGGCCAAAAACCAGCGTTGTCTTTGCAGTCCATCAACATGTACACGGCATTGCTGTCGTCTACGCGCAGATAGTCCGGTAAAGAGACTGTTTGCTTCAAGCGGGGTGTCCACTGTGGCCAGACATTCCCATCCTTCTGACGGCGGTTCATTCATGCTCAGGAACAGTGTCAGCAGCGTTTGCATTTTGTCTGTGCCCCCCGTTTTATCGGCGGTGACGGCAGGCAATCCATTGATGCTGGCCAGAAACACGAAATCAGTACTATTCAGTCGGTAAATACCATATCCGTTTCGTGTGCTGGCACAAAAAGCGAGCGCCAGTGAGTAAAGCTGATGCCGGCGATGACGGGCTGGCAATCGGCCGCCCCCAACTACCTGTTGCTGCCTGTCCCGTCCATTTATTCGTTCACTGGAAGTATTAACACCGATGCCTGCAGTACTGGCTGGCTGTGCTTTTCTCAGTTGAAATGACGGTAGCCGGAATTTCTGCCTTTCCTTTGGTGCCCAGTCCATTCCCGCCAGCCAGTAACGGCTGCGGGATTTTCCATCCCGAATTGTAAACAGGTAAGCCTCATCATTCATTTCAGCCTCCAGAGTTCTGCGGGAACGTTGGCGTGATCACTATGACCAAAGTGGTTCGCTCGTTTTTACCTGACTGACCTCCGCCCAGGAGCGGGTTCCCTGGCGTGAAGGTACCGGACTTATTGACGGAGGTATTGTTCTGATCAAAGCCGGTGAGGATCAGCGACTGCCCGGCCCGGAGGTTTGCCTTCTGGCTCAGGGAGCGCAGTTTGGTATATGGCATCTCTATATAGGAGTTGCCGTCTTTTGACGTGAAGTTACGAATAGTAGGTGGATCAGACAGATTGAAGTTCACCTGCAGCTGAACATTACCTGTTTCCTGAATTAACGGCAGCAGGGTCATGTTGAACCCTGTAGTGATCATCCCCGGTGTCAGAGTTGTGGTGGCGCCAACATCAGTGGTTGTTGTTGTAGCCGACTGTGCCACATAAACCGTCTGATCTGCCATCTGGATAGGCACGGGCGTCAGGTTTGTCACGGTGCTGGACTGAGAGGTGACGACGCTGACATCACCCTGTTCAGACAATGCTTTTAGCAGCAGGCTGGAGCCAGCAAACTTCGCGGCATTACCGGTAGCGGTATCAAGAATGGACGCGCCGGCAGATATACCGCCAGAGAGATCCCCGGTAGCGTTATTAAGCGTTGCGCCAGCTGAATGAAGTGACTTGTAGACCAGGTTCCAGTCAATCCGGAAATCTTCATTTCGTGAATTACCGACGCTCAGGACTTCAACATTCAGCGCTACCTGCCGGTTCATGATGAGATTCTGCTCGTTCACGTAACGGGCCACGGCAGCCTGTACTGAAGGTGTATCCGTCACAATCAGTGATGAGCTGGACGAGGACAGCCAGTAGCGGCCTTTATTTGGCGTCAGCATGGACTCAACAGCTTTGCGCAGATCAGCATACAGATCGTATTCCTGACCGGTAGTTGTGCTCTGGGAGGTGGTGGATTCCCCGGATGCGGAGTTATCAGTGCCACTGGTGGCCCCCATACTGCTGGTCGTTCCTGAACTGACGCTCGACGTGCTGGACGTTTTGGTATTCAGCATGGCCAACGAATAGGTCCGGGTTTCCATCAGGTAAAACACGATGGTGCCATTATCCATTCGCCAGTAGAGACCGCTACGGCTGGCCATCAGATCCAGAAGCCCGCCCAGATCGCCCTGCCACATCAATCCGGTAAGATTCAGTGGCTGGCTGGTTCCGCTTGTTGCCGGAGAGGTTACGCCACCCAGGCTTGCCAGTGGTGTCCTCCCATTGTCATCGGGGGGCGGGAGTGAGCCACTCATCTGCCGTGTGACGCCGGTGCTGACACTACTCTGGCTGATATCAATGGCATCAGGAGTAAAGATCACCGGTGTGCCGCACAAAGCTGTGATGCGTTGTGCCAGTTCCTGCAGCGTAATGTTCTTTTTTGCCTGGGTTATGTTGCAGGACGGAGCCTGGCGGTTTCTTTCCCGTACGGCGACAGGAATGGGGCTGGGGTTAATCCACTGCCGGTCCGTCCAGGTCAGTGGTTGTTGGTGTTGGGTTCGTGGCAGCTGCGCCTGCGCGCGGGCTACCGTGGCATCAGATTGAGCCTTCGTCTGCATTTTATTGATTTCAGAGAAGGTACAGCCTGCGAGCATGGCAAAGCAGGACGCCATCAGCAGGCGCCGCAAAAGGGTTTTCTTCATGGGGAAAATCCGGATTAGTTGAGGTAAACCACGGCGCCTTCAGAAACGCCCTGTGGTGCCGTGAGTCCGGTGGCAAGACCGGAAAGCCAGATTAGCTGACCACTTCTCATGGTGCCGATAAGTGCCGAACCGCGACTCTGTGCCCGTAACGCATCAACGAGCCCAGGTTGTTCCGGCATCCAGATCCACAATCTGCTCTGAAGTAACCGGTACTGGATTCGGCTGTCGGGGGTGAAGGGAAGACCCAGTTGATCGGTTGGGATGGAGCCGTCCTTCTGACCTGTCTTGTAACGCCAGTCATTAACACGATTAGCGATGGTCAGGAACTGGGAAGCATAAAACTGGCCGCTCTGTGTTTGTATAGCTGTCCGACTGTTCTGATTGCGTTGGGAATCTATATCACCGGCGATAAGGAAAAATATCATGCCGATGGCCAGTATGACCCAGCCCATCATCGACCTGCCGGAGTATCTGTGACTGATACCACGCACTGCATGCGGGAAGCTTCTGCATAAAGCGGTTTCTGTGCGGTACGGTAAAGGTCGAACATTTGGCCGAGCATGGTTTCAAATGAACCGCGGAATGTCAGCGGAGCATCAAGCCGATAATCCGTCACGGCGACAGGCCATATAACCGTCCAGTGTGGTGAAGCGCCAGATTCACAGCGTGTGTCCTGTGCCCATTTCATCAGCATTTCCCGCAGAGTTGTACCAGCCGGTGCCGTCCAGGTTTTGCCCTGAATCACAGGTGCGATAGGTTGTCCTGTGACTGGCTGTGGTTTCACCGCTACCGGTGCCGGTTTTGTCGTTACAGGGGCCGGAGATTTAACAGTTGTCTGCGCTACTGGTTGGGCTGAATCCGGGCCGCTGAATGGATTTCTCGGTATGCCAGCTGCTTGGGCAGGAGTTGTTCGGTTTTCAGTGAACGACGCAGAGGTTGTCAACTGAGCGGATTGACCCCTTCGCTGCAGTGTGATGGCATGACGATTCCAGTCCACCTGCGCCTGGATTGATTGCTCTTCCAGCAAACGGTTGAGCACTCTGGTCCACTGGTCATTGGTGTATACCGAGACGATACGGGTATTCAGGACAGGGCGCAGTGCATTCTCGTAGTTCAGTGCCCAACCTGTGGGAATGATACGTTTGACCCACTGTTCGAGTGTGAGGTTGCGCGCCGGGGATAATGACAGAACTGCAATGGGACCTGGTGTGCCAATAAATGTAAGTGCTGGCAGTGATGGATTCGAGACCGGGACAGTTGCGCCGGATTTACTTGTGGAGGACGCCAGCATTGTTGGTTGAGGCAAAGGTGAGGTCTTCGGTACCTGCGCTGGCGGTGTTGGCTGTCGTACAGGGACTGGAGTTGCGGCCGGAGGTGCTATCCGCAGCTGTGTCTGTGTTATTATATTGGCACTATCGCTGATCTGTCCGTCTACAAACACGAGTGCAGGAGTGTCTGGATTGACGTTACGGTTTTGGAATCCCGTGCAGCTGCTTAACAGTGACGGAAGTAAAAGGGATAGGGCAAGTTTTTTCATGATGAGACCCTGGAATTATTCGGTGGGGTGGATAGTTATGCGGGGGAATGCACAGTTTCCGTCAAAACCTGATCCGGTTATCAGGATATCCTCCCCGCGTTTTATCAGGATTTTTTGCTTCGTTTGAACGACTTTTTGTCCTGGTATTTCGATCCCATCCTTGCCTCCAGATGGGAACTCTCTCATTTCAGGGGGGCATGCGTGACGAACTGTCAAAGAAACAAGCTGTTCTCCATTTCCCTTATCACGGGCGATAGCCCATACAGTTGTGCCATCAGATAATTGACTGAAGCTTTTACTGAGGCTTTTACCGTCCTCAACGACGACCTCAGACACATAGCGAGTTGTTTTCATGTTATCAAACGTCACAGGTTTATTTAGTGGCGCATCCAGCCTGATAGAAATCACATTGTGGTCAGAACCTTCTTTACTGCGAGTGATGTCAATGTTGTTTTCTGGTTGAGATGTGGCGCAGGCGCTGAGGATGAAAGGGAATATGGCAAGGACAATACGTTTCAAGTTCTTACTCCTAAATGAGTTGTTCGCGAAAAATCAAAGATTAAAGAGAGTAGGACGGGCTAGATTTCAGGGGTGATAAGGATTACCTGCAGGTTGTTCTCATCAATGGCACGGGCTGCCAGCAAGCTCTGGTCAGGATTCAGGGACCGCAAGCTCTGGACAGGATTCAGGGACCAAATCTGATTCAGACCGAAACTTCCGTGTGTGTCCTGAATATGCAGATCCACGCTCAGGGTCATCGGCCCTCCGGTATGCCGGAACCCAGGAATGATGACCATGTCAAAGCCGGGACCGGCCGGATCCGTGTCGTGAATAGAAATCGGCACCGCTATCATATTGGTGGTTTCAGTGGTGGCACTGAATGTCGTGCTGACGGTGGCAGATGACGCCATTTTTTCACGAACCTCATCGGCTTTTCCTTTCACTACGGAGATCACTTTTTTGGGATCCCAGTCAGGGAGAAGGTTATGCCAACTGACATCTGCGGGCTTTTTCACAGCCAGTACCAACGTATTCAGGCGAATAGTTGCTTGTTCCGGATGCTCTGGGACTGTCGGGGTTGATTTTGAGTTACTAAGGTTGCAGCCAGCCAGCACCAGCGTAAGGGTAAGGCAGAACAACTTGATGATTTTCATGTGAATATCCTGGTGAGAAAGTAATCCGGGTTAGAAACCCGGGAACAGATCAGAAAAAGAGGACGAGTTTCCGGGGCGGCAGATGTTCATATTTCTGGTGTTCCACTGCAGTTCCCTAATCAGGTTTTCAGCAGCAGTCAGGGCTTTAATCGCACTGGAATAGTCGGTGAGAGGAACAATTTCAGTGGTGGCATCAGGTTTGCAGCTTAGTTCTACTGAGTTGTCATTCTTGCTGACCAAGAGGCAATCTTTTTGGTAATGGAGCCCTTTGCTCACGTCGGGAGCTGACATCAGTACATCTTTGTTAATGACCTGTTTTTTATCCGGAACCAGATGCAGGGTATAGCTGGCCAGCAGTATGCCAAGCCCGATAACCACAGCATTAACGCAAACGACAATAATCCACTGACCTTTACTGGGTCTGAATTTGCCGGCGTTGTTAAATAATTCAGACGTTGCAAAGCAGAGGATAAAGAACAGCACCACGAAGCCGAGAGCCGGATAAAAATATGTGTCAAACGGCCCCGCCGGCTCGCAAGTGATCAGCGGTTCAGATAGGACAGAGAAGGGCAGCAGCAAAAGCAGCAGCCCGGTTATTTTTTTATACATGGTTTTCCTGTGGGGGCTTTAAAGGGGGGAGGGGATTAACAGTCAGCGTGACAGCTGGCAAAGCAGTCGTGTGCGTAAAATGACCGGCCCTGACAACAGAACGGCGTGGGCTTCGGCTTCCGCAGAGCGTTCGCGCGCTTCCGCCTGCAGAATCAGCGCCTGACAGACACCTTCATGTTGATACTATCACGCTGGGAGAGCATCTCATCGAACTCCATTGAACCCAGCACCGTGAGGATATTGGCCATCGCAAGATTGATGATGGTATTGCTCAGGTTACGTACTTCGTACGCAGCCTGCGCGGCATCGATGATCTGAAAAAGCAGGCAGCATGTTAGAGACAAATTCAAACATGGGGGAAAACTCCAGCGGTGCAATAAACCCGGTGTGTCACGGGAGGGGTGAAAGAATTAGTGACGATCAGGAGTCCAGACGTTGCGGTGATGTTCTCCATCCCGTGCGCCCCAGGCGGATTCCGGCAGAGTGTGATGTCCGATATAGAGAGTGCGTAAAGTAGCTTTAGACAACGGGGTGTCCCTGCCTCGAACAACAGAGAAACGATCGAAATAGAACGATTTTTCCACTTCATCGTCCTCATTCTTTTTCTCTTTCAGCAGGATTTGAAATGTGACAGGTAACGTCATTGAACCCGTGGCGGTAAATGCTTCTTCCATGCGCGTGAGCTGCAGAATGTGGTTTTTACGAGTGCGCTGGCGCGCCATGATTTCGGTGACAATCTGTTCAGGCCAGGGGCACAGACAGTGTTTCCACCCAAGCCTGAGAAGTGAATTCAGGACCGCCCGAAACCGAAAAAGGTCGCAGTTTCCGGTTGATACGGAATTGGTCCAGAGTGCAGTCAGTACGGCATCAATAGGGCGTTCTTTTTCGGTATCGAGTAACTGCCGGATGGTCATAAACTCGCTACCCATTCCTTTGAATGTTGGTATTCTTCTTGCCCCGCTTAGCCATTCAGTGATGAATCTACGTTTGCCACGCTCTGAGTTTATGTGATGGTTTTCGACTGCCGTACGTAAGGCAACGAGAATGCACCACAAGAGGTGGCTGACCTGTTCCTGGGTGGATTGCATGGTTTGTCTCTCTTGGGTTCCTGTTTCTGGCAATGACGTCTGTTCCTTCATTCCGCCAGAATGAAGGAAGCCTGAGTGTAGGCCGGTTAAAGGAACAGGGGGTGTTCATCGGGCAGGACCAGCCCAGACGTCATTGCCGGAAAACGGTGTAAAAAAAGCCCCCGTAAACGGGGGAAAGTCAAAGGGATGGAGTGATAACTGGTTAGGCCAGTTTAAGAGGCTACGGTAAAGTACATTTCAAAAACCCCAGGCATCAGCATGGGTGATCATATCAAACAGCATTGCAGTCCGGGATACGGGGTGTTCGACGCTATCAATTTTAGTCAGATGTTTGTACTGACTTTTTGTTAGCCAGATATCTGATGCAGCTTCAAGTTCAGCCCTTGCTGCAGGGTTATGCGTGGGGTCGGGGTATTTTTTCATTAATGCTTCAACCACCCTTGTATTTACGGGGGAAATTTGGCTGCCAAATTTCACAAAATTGCAGAACGCAGAGTGTGCCCTAATAGTATCTATCTTCTGGAATTCGAAATTGGCCTTAAGGAAAAAATATCCGGGAAAAACGGCAGAGGTCCTTTTTCTGAAAACATGCGGAGCGTCGGCTCGTCTTATTTGCGTTAAGGATAATGGTGTCCAGGGAGTAATTCGCCTGTCGTGTAGCCAGTCGAATAGGTTCTCGCGATTTTTGCCCCCCGTAATATAGAGAGCAAGATACCATTGTTGGTTACATACAGTCTCAATATTCATTTTTGAACGCTTCGCGCAGAATTGATCCATGACGGAATAATTCAATGTTCAACGGGGTCTAACACACTCAACCATGACGACTTAACAGTCTTACTAACAAACACTTAAGTTTGCCTGCTGTCATTGTGAGGCCTTCATGGCTCAGGATGCTATTGTAATGAGTTTTAAAGTTATACTAGGCCGGATCAACTTATAAAACTCGAACTAATGATCTTAATTTTTCTATTTTTTGTAAAGTGAAATGAGATGAATCTTAAAAAATGTACCCGTTAGGGTACATTGAAGTTGTTATTTTTTGAGCATTATTACAAATATCGTTGAGAGTATGGCTATTCTCAGCGCATCACTATTATCCAGTTCCAGTTTTTGCACGCTTCTTTTTATATTCTGCTTAACCGCCTCAACAGTAATATTATAATTGCTGGCAATCATACTTTTTGCTACGCCAAATGTATGAAGGAGGCATATCTCCAGTTGTCTTCTTGAAAGCGATTGAAAGTGCTTGTGTACGATTTCAAGTGCTTGATCTTGAAAAATATTTCGTAACATACTGTGCTCCTAATTAGCATAATGGAATAGGAGTTGACGGTACAGTCAGTACTTTCTTTAATCTTTTCAAGCAAGGAAAAATCCCAGCTTCTTTAAGGAGGGGGGCAGGTTCAATTGCTTGGAAGACAGTTTCAGGGGATTGGTTTAAATAAATTGCAGGAATGCACGAGAAAAATCTTAGGAAGAGAGCAGTTGCGGCCATCGTTTCAGCCTCCACGTAGATAGTTTCGAAAGCTACCTCGAAGTTTCCACGCTTCTGGTGGTAGCCCAGGCAGGGGTGGAAATACCGGTTACGTGTACCCGGCCAACCTAGACGGTTGCCCTACCTGAGCCACCATTGATATACAAACGGCGACAGGCAATAAAAAACACGCAAATGCGTGTTTTTGTACACGTAAAATCGGGTTTCCACGCCCGGTTGGATATCAGCTCCAACAATAACAGGCTACTCAGGAACTAACGTACAGTCAAGACGAAGGTACTAAGATTGTTTTAGATCACAGATCGTTCAAAGATCAACGATAATAAGACTTTCTAAAGTCTAAATGTGGTTCTATACTGAGCGGTATTAGTTAGCTATCTTGTTGTGAGGGCTCTCAATGTCGCGAACGATTCTTTGTAACCGTGTTGCAGGTGTTTCTGAGCTTAAAGCTAATCCAGAAAAACTAGTAACATCGACTGATGGCGAGGCTCTGGCTATTTTGAGCTATAACAAACCAGTGTTCTACTGTGTGCCTCTTGAGCTTTTTGAAAAGATGAAAAAAGCTTTAGAGTCTCAGGATTCTCAGGCGCATGGTTAATGGTTAACCGTTGGATTTCTTTAAATTGATCGTTTGGGATCTAAGTGTTAGAGTCCCGAAGATTGAATTCAGATATGTATGATTGGTAGCCAAGCCGTAAGTTGGCAGGATCTGGGGTAGTAAACAACAAACGCCAGATAAAACAAAACCCCGAGAATCTCTTCACCTTGGCCGGACGAGAAGATTAACGGGGTTGCTTTGAAACATACAGAAGTTGTTGCTTCTGTATGGGAGTATAACCCGTGCGCGAAAAAAGACAAGAGATTCCGTGCTTACTCCTTCTGTGCAACATAAGCGCAGGAAGTAGTGAGTAAGCAGATTTCTGAAGCCACTACACTTTACCGTCAGGTAAAAAATCCGAATCCAGAGTTCATTCCTGAAAAGGGAAAGAAAACCCTACCATTCTGCGAAAAAATTCGCGAGAAAGCTGTTGGCTTCACTCAGCGTGCAGAGTTTCAGGCTCTGGTTGCTATGCTGATCGCCCGTGGTGAGCGCAAAAAGCGCCCGCCAGTGTTACGCATACGGGCTCTGGAAGCAGCTGTTCAGGCAATGTGCCATTATTTTAATCCCCTGGCTAATCGCGTTGGTTCATCGCTTACTACCATGAGCATTCGCTGCGGGCTGGCCACGGAAAAAAAACGTCTGTCGATCACCCGCCTGACGGGGGCACTGAAGTTTCTCGCTCAGCTCAATCTCATTACCTATAACACCGAATACGACAAAGAAATCGGCTGCAATATCCCCACAGACATAACTTTCACGCCGCTGATGTGGCAGGTTCTGGGGGTGTCTGAGGAAGCAGTTGCTGCAGCCCGTCGCAGCCGTATCGAGTGGGAGAACAAGCAGCGTGAGAAGAAAGGGCTACCTCGCGCCGGTGCTGATGAACTTATCAGTGCAGCCTGGTCATACGTGCGTGAACGCTTCCGACAGTATCATAAGTCACGTTATGAACACGGCATGAAACGGCACAGGGCGCGTAAAGATGCTCCCCGAACGCGTAAAGAGATTGAGCAACTGGTTCGTCTGCAGATCCAGAAAGAAATCAGGAAGGGCCGCTTCTTCGGTAGTCTTGATTCGGTGCGCGCGGAGATAGAACGTCGTGTCACGGAGCGAATGAAGCTCTCGCGTGGCCATTATGCTCGACTCGGTGATGCCTTGCTCGTCACAACTTAACGCCTGCTAATACACAATCGATATGACCTGGTGCCCTGGCGCCGGTTTCCGCCTGCCTGCTTTACCGCTTGTATTGCCGTTTTCACCTGTTCCAGTCCATGTTTCAGGTCTCTGAATGACAAACTCGTCCTGTAGACCTCGGGGTTAATAAACTTAAACAAAATCCGCCCGTTGTTGGTCACACATTTCTGTGACCGATCGCGCAATGTTTCGCCGCTTTTCGTTGTTCTTCTACTTATCCACACAAACTACAAGAGGGTATTGCTTCAATCCACTGGAAGGATATCGTTCAAACCACTAAATGGTTTATTTACAAACCACGATGATCCTTTTAAACCCCCGATCTCCTTTCTTTTAAACTTCAGTTATTACTTACTTTTAAAAATAAAACCTATTCACCACCTGTCCTGTGGACATGTGTATAACGCCCGCCCTTGCAGCGGACGTTGTCCGCGCCGGTTCGGTTCAGGCGCTTTGCGCCTGGAAGTAGCTCCCGCCAAAAATGGCGGGCAGGGTTCAGAACTTTATAAACTGCCAACATCTGATAACTGACTTTCCAAATCTTCAACTCCGCACACAAACTCACCACTGAAAAGCGCCGCCACCCGGCCCAGAGGGCCGGAAGACATCGCTTTTAATGATGGATGTTGTAACTAGATTCTGAGTCGCTTTAATTCATACTGCCGACAACTCCCAAGTAACACGCCCGTAAGCGGTCCTTACGGCCCGCTAACGCGGAGATACGCCCCGACTGCGGCTAAGCCTTGTCGTGACAACTCCGACGGCGCACATAGCTTCCTGTGCTATCTGTTAGCGGGTTATGGCTTAACAGGGGGAAGGGATGGATTGGTGGAATCTATCAGAACAGTAACCGGCTTTGCCGGGCAACGGCGCCAGTGAGCTTCTGTGTACTGGTTAACATCAGCTGGCGCCTCCATGCCGCCTGGCGGCATTTACCGCGATATAGCCAACCGTACAAGAATGTACGGTAACATTATATTTGATATATCAGGCGGGATTTCCCGCCTGAACCCCTGATTAAACAAAATCCATACCACACAGCTTACAGTGCTGGAGAAAATCCAGTTATTCAATAACTTTCGATCTCCAAGCTGTCCCCATCTTCCTCGATCACGGGTATAATGATCTTGTGAAAACATAAGTAAATAGAGATGAAGCTATTTGATATGTTAAAATTTAAATTAAGATTAAATGGATTGTGACCTGTGGAAAAGTATTACGGCATTCAATATCTTCGTGGATTAGCGGCATTTTTAGTTATAGTTTATCATTCGATGGTTATGTCAGTTGTTTCTCCTTATTTCAGTAATCCTGTGGGTGAATTCGGCGTTGATATTTTTTTTGTAATATCCGGATTTGTGATGTGGGTGACAACAGAAAGTAAAAAAAATAATACGCTGTCATTCTGGATATCCCGAATTTTCAGGGTTATTCCGCTTTATTGGATGTTTACGCTTTCTATTGTTTTGGCCGCTATTCTTGTACCCTCTCTGTTCTTTAACTCAAGGGGGCTTGACCTATTATTTATCTTAAAATCATTTCTGCTCATTCCCACCCTGAATCCGGATGTTGGAGACATTACGCCGGTCTATACCATAGGGTGGACCCTGGTCTATGAGATGTTTTTTTATTTTATATTCGGGCTTAGCCTTTTTTTGAAGGAAATTAAGAAAAGAATTGCTTTTATATTTATTTCTGTGGGCGGCCTGACGTGCTGTGGAATGTTTTTTGATTTCAAAGGGCCGGTGCTCAGTACCTATACAAACCCCATTATGTTAGAGTTTCTGGCCGGTGTCTGGTTAGGTTACTTCAGAAGTTACTTATTGAAAGCCAGCGTAAAGGTGGGAGGGGGATTAGTAATATTATCTTTTACAATTCTATTGACCTGTAATGCTGACCAGACCTCGCGATTTTGGATTTACGGGATACCCGCCTTTATGATGGTGGCCGGAGTTGTCTCTTTAGAGAATTTTTTTAATCGGAACATAAGCAAATTACCTTTGTTCTTCGGGGAAATATCGTATTCGCTCTACTTGTCTCATCCAGTCTCTCAAAGGATATGGTATGTGGTTTTTGTCATAATCTTCGGGCAGATTTTGAATAAAAACCTGGCGATATGTTATTTTTTAGGTTCGGTTGTTGTTGGCATAACCGGAGGCATTGTTTGCTATTATTTGCTTGAAAAACCGTTTCTTCGGTTTGGTATGAGAAATAAAAATTTTAAACGCCCCGTGAACACATGATGCTGACTGGCGTTATTAAAAAAGGCCGGGAACGGCCTTTTGGGGGTCAAAGAGGCGCAGAATCAAAAAAGGCTGGGATAAAGAAGGATTCATTCTCATAACGATCTTTAATTGTAGCCTCTGTAGCTTCCAGAGTGGTTGCATCGATATCTTTAAGAATTCTGGCCTGAACCCATGTCAGTACAGGTTTTGAAGTAGGTGCACCAGAGTGACGTAGACTAAACGGCCCTTCCTTTAGCTCCATGAGAACGCTTCGTCGTAGGTAAAGACAGGCGTTAAATTTGGGGCCTTCAACTGTATCATGCTGATAAATTTCGCATTTGCATTCTTCTGAACGTCCTGAAAGGATCAGCGTTGAAACTACTTTATGGGTCATATCCAGATATTCCTTTTGCCGTTTTACATTCATCCAGTGTCATCATTCTATGGGGATTGAAGTCCAATGGAACGAAAAGGTACGCCAAGAGCGTAACCTTATGTATTTTGGCTAAATAATACTCTTAACGTACAATAATTTCCAATATCCAATTTGCCACTGTTATTGATGAGCAGAGAGACGCATTCGGGGGGCGTCTCTCTGAAGGAGCTTCTGTCTTGCCAGGGGAGTTCTTCTGGTGGGGATTTAAAGCCATTTATCAGAGGTGATTATTTATCATTACCCATGTAAAATAACCAGTATTCATACAACCCGCTAGCGAATAACCAGAAATATGCAAAAAAAATACAAGCAGTACATATTGATTACATTTCTTCTTGTTCCTCTTTTTTTATTGTCAAAATTTACCTTAAGAGCAACCGGTGACTCACATCCGGAGGTCTTTAACATCATTGTTCTCCTGCTGTTAATAAGTTTTACGCTGGGGTCAAAAAAATCATATAGACTGATCACGCTTCCGGTATCGATAATTGTTGGCCTGTATGCCCCTGTGGGGTTTACTTACGGGTTTCCGTCTTATCAGTATGTATCATCTTTATTCGCTACTGACGGTCAGGAAAGTCTCGAATTTCTTACATTGATACCGTCTAAATCATATGTATATGCATTTTTAATCCCTGTTATTTTTTATATGTTACACCTGTTGTCATATAAATTTAAAATCAGGCCGATTAAAAACAAAGCTTATGTGATGATGGTTGCAATTATTCTCACCATATCATCTGGCGCACTTGTTTTTATCAAAAAAGCAGGGGGGTCTATTAACGATTATAAAGAGGATCAGGCTGAACTATCAAAATACGTAAACAAAAATGACTGGGGTGAAGTTCATCTGACAAATAATTCGAAATATGATGACTACATTCTGATTATTGGAGAAAGTGCCAGGAGGGACTATTTTCATGTATATGGTTATCCTGTCGGTAATACACCCTTTCTGGACAGTGTGAATGCAGACATCGTCAATGGCCTGACGTCCGGCGGTACCTATACCATAGGTTCTTTGCGTATGATGCTGACACAGGGGGATCCTCACAACTGGCAGCCACACTATAACCAGAATATCATGGGACTGGTAAACCGGGCTGGTATCGAGTCCTACTGGTTATCAAATCAGGGCCAGTTTGGTGAATGGGATTCGCCCGTATCTGCGATAGCTAAAAATGCGCAATACTCCTACTTTACTAAATTCCAGGGATACAATGAATCCAACATTCAGGACACAGCGCTGTTACGGAAGTTAACGAGTGTCTTATCAAAGAGTACCAATAAAAAACGATTTATCGTGTTGCATACCATGGGGTCTCATCCGAATGTCTGCGACAGAATTAAGGAAATGGACGATCAGTACAGATCACGCTCCAGAATTAACAACTATATTGCGTGCTATATTTCGAGTATCAGGCAGACGGATGATTTCTTAAAAGAGACCTATAATATACTGAAGAGCAAAAACAGTGGTCGATCTTTTTCTATGATTTATTTTTCAGATCATGGACTGGTTCATCGTGAAATAAATGGCGAGATTAAATTAAATAATAACTACGCCAGTAAATATCATCATGATATTCCTTTGGTTAAGATATCATCTGATGATGACAAGAGAACCATCGTTACATCCCGGAAATCTGGCCTGATGTTTGTTAATGGCCTGGCCACCTGGATGGGGATCGTCGGCGATTCAATTAGTCCCTATAACCTGTTTGATGGTATATCCAGTACAGAGGACTACGGTTTAAGCAAACAGGCGTACAAAGTGGATGATCCGGCAGTAGATATCACGTACGATTTAAACTCAGGATTTTAATATACGTGGTGACTATTTGATTTTCAGCAGTTGTTCCTCGTTATCAAGGCCCGGTCAGGCCGGGCTTATATATTCCTGTCTGACGGGTTGGCTGAATTCCTGAGTGAAAGGGGGGAAGAACTCCGGGGCGTAATCATCTTCTCTGCCATATCCCGATAGTGGTCACCACGCCAGCGGTTAAACACACCGCAACCAAGTTATCCGTCCTGAGATGTGCTTTCAGTTCCAGCCGGTTGATCCAGATCGCATGCCATCCCGGGCTTCATTTCTGCCGTTTTCGTTCACCGTATTCCCGCCGCTCCCTTTCATCAAACAGGCCTATCAGCGCGGCTTGCCATGCCGTCCGCATCATGCGGGATCAGGAGCATTACTGAGAGAACCTTATCCCTGATGCAGATTTCTCCAGCGCCAGGGTTCTGTCTGGCCGGGGGCTGACCAGAGCCCGGTTGCCTGACATCTGGCTTCGTTTTCCAGGGCAGCGTAGTCTGGTTTGACGGGGTTTCCGTGATACCGGTACGCCCAGGCCAGTCCCTTACGGATCTGTTCGGCATTCACGTCCTTAGCGTCAAGCCACACCGTACCCAGAAGCCGTCCATAACGATCTGTATCTCCGCCCGTGACGGTTACGGTGCGCTGCGCCACCATCGATGAAAGAGCCTGACGGGAGCGCTGGCCAAAGGGCTGGCTCTTTTCAGGCGCATCGATGCCGGCCAGACGAACGCGGGTCAGTCTGTTTCCTGATTCAAGAATCTCAATGGTATCCCCGTCCAGCACGCGCACAACCCTGCCGCTGATATCCGCACTGGCCGAAAACGTCAGAACGAGCATAACTATCGAACATAACAGGCGGATCATGCATATACCTCATGAGCTGTTCTGCTGCTCTTTTCCTCATTACCAATCAACTGCACGGCATAACTAATATTTAATCCTGTCATGTTAGTATTCAGCCTCTTCATCATGCCTGCATTCGTGTATACGACGCTGTCCTTCAGGGGGCCCTGGTAGCCTTTTGAGGTGACAACCGTCAACTGTTCAGGTGCACATAGCGTGTACCTTCCCGCGAGGAGGTCTGATTCAACGGCACGCAGGTACCGCCATACGCGAAGGTGCGGATGAACGCGGCAAAACCAGATGCCCGGCAGCAAAAGATCACCATAATCAGTCCGCCAATGAACTGCGTGACGTCTGCGATATTTCCGATGAAAGAGGAGGCGGGTGTGTACTCCTGTCTCAGCAGGCACCACCACACCAGGAAGAGTCCGGTAACTTCCAGAACGAAGGTCACCCGGGACGGTAACGCCAGGCGGGATGGCAATGCACTGCCTGAATACGCTTTTTTATTCACATCCGGTCCTTATTGTTGTGTGAACGGCAAAGTCTTCACCTGTCAGGATGTCGGCCCTGAATACGTCAATCCTGCTGTTCTGTCGGCGGGGACTCTTCATAACTGGCCAGTTCCCGTCTCAGCTGAAGGTCGTCCGCCGCGATGGCGGCCACCACGCCCGCGGTCATCCGGGCATCGGCAAGGGCCGAATGCGCCCGATCCTGCCAGGTGAGGCCAGCCTCACGGGCGGCACTGGCGAGCGAGATGGAGCCATAGCGGTTGGTGGCCCCGTAATAGCCGGCGGCCAGTTGCATCGCGCAGTGGGCCTTGAGCCCGTCCAGCCACGGAGCCGGATCGCCATGTGCCGCCGCGGTCTGCTTCAGGATACGCAGGTCAAAAGGGGCATTAAAGATAATCAGCGGACGGGCACCGATAATGTGCTGAAGCGTTGCGGCCACCTCCGGCCAGGACGGTTCGTCGCGGAGTGCCGGTGCCGTGATCCCGTGGACGGCACCGGCCTGCGGATCGATGTCGACCGTCGGGCGGAGGCGGGTTGCAAAAGTCACGCGACCGTCGGCCTCCGTCAGGCCGATTTCCAGAGCTTCGGCGTGGTCGCCGAGGCCGGTGGTCTCCGTGTCCAGGAACAACGGCGCCAGGCTCAGCCAGGTCCGGGCTTTCTGTGCCAGTCTGCCGCGGGGGCTGTTCAGGCGGGACAGCACGGCCAGACGCTGCCCGGCGCGCCGTTGCTTCTCCGTCGGCGGGCGTTTCTCCCGCATCGGGACGCAGTCAGCGATACGGTACACGCCATACTGGCCACCATAACTGCTTTTATACCATCTGACCGGCTCCACCCCGGTCGCTGGCTTCATCCGGAATTCATCGCGCAGGCGTCCCCGGGTAAAACACGCGTCTTCCGCAATGGCGGCGGCGCGCCGTGAGGCTAACTCATCCTTATCCATTTCTTCTCTCCGCAGTCTGGCATTGACTATTCCGGTACCGGTGATGTACTGCACTGGCGCAGATACCATTCGAAGATCGCGCAGGCGACGTCATCCGGATCGTCCTCTTCAAAATCCGCGCCGGTAAACGGCGAGTTATGCCACTGCCGTGAGTAGTCCGTCAGCGCTTGTTTCGCCTCATTCCAGACCAGCCGCTGGTAGCGGATCGGTTTGTCCGGGGCCCGCCGGTTCCAGCCAATTGCCAGCAGGCCGTAAGTGGTGTAGGTGATCTCCGGCAGCCGGCAGCGCGCATCAAGCCAGTCACGGCGCGTCGCTATCCACGCCTGAAAGTCCGGCTTTTCTTCTGCCGTCAGCACATCCTTTCTCCGCCAGGCCCGGATGGGGCCCGCGTGCTCCGGCGGGGGCAGGAATGTCGCGATGGCCTTGTCCGTCCAGAGTCGGGCTTTCAGTCCCTGCCGGCTGATCCAGTTCGCCTGCCATTGCTGGCTGCGCTCCTGCCGTTTTCGTTCTCCGTATTCCCGCCGTTCCCGTTCGTCATAGAGGTGCCAGCGGCCATTGTAGTAAGGCATTGCTCTGCCTCCTTCCGGTTGCAATGCATCTGATTTCCGGTGTCATTTTGTTCCCTCCCCGCCTTTCTGCTCTGCCCGCGCCAGGGCCAGCAGTTCGGCCTGAAGCGCCTTTTCACTGGCCCGCAGGGTTTTCACTTCCTCCCGGCTCTCCTGCAACTGCGCACTCAGATGTTCGTTCCGGGTCTGCTGGCGCACCACCTCCTCACGCAGCGAAATCGTATGCTCCCGAAGCCCGGTTTCCTGCTGCAGAAGACGGTCCCGTTCGGCCTGAACCTCCCGCAGCACCGCCAGCTCGCTTTCCAGTTCAGCCACCCGGGTCAGCGCGGCGTCGCGCTCGAGGTCGGCCTGTTCAATGTCGGCGTCGGCCTGCTCGCGCGCGGCCAGCGCCCCGGCGTCCGCCTGTTTTACCGCCGCCTGCCACAGCAGGGCCAGCTGGCCGGTCAGCAGTTGCGCCAGCGCCGCCGGCAGTTCCGGCGTCTGTTCACTGGCCTGTTCGCGCAGCCGGGCGCGGAACGCGCGCATCACTGGGGAAATGGTGGCCAGCGAGCCGCCGCCGAGGTGGTCACGGACCTGGACGTTGGTCGGGTTCGCGGTACCGGCGGCGATGAGCGCCGCCGCGGCGTCCTCGATGCGACGGATCATGTCAGGGGAAGGCAGTTTGCTCATGGACTCTCTCCGTGGGGTGTTATGCACTCAGTGTATCCTGTGTGTGAAAAATACACAATACAGTTAATACGGCTCAATACACATAATACATTACGATACATTCAGTACATACGATACAGTTAATACAGACAGTACGGTCAGTACAGACACCCGCTCTCTTTTTGCGGTCAGATCCGGAAAAAGGCAGAAACTGATCTGTTGTACCTGAACAGGATATGTGGCAAAAAATATGTCTTTATTTACGAAGCAGGTTCTCTGACTGAGGAAGGACAATGGAGGCGGGACTTCTTAAGGAGCCGACGAATATCTGGGGGTTTTTGTCACTGGGTTGGCCCTATATCGGGGCACTCTCAGTAGTTTTGTTGACACATATACTGGCCAGACGTCGTGAAATAATGGCGATTAAAGATAAAGCGAACCTTGAGCAGGAGAAAACTGACAGAGAGCAGGCAGCAGAGCTGTGTTTTATAGGTTCGCAACTGATATTTATTCTTGAATCTTTTGCTGTCAAGTGTGCGGATGTGGCCATTGATAAAGGGAAAGAAAAAGAGAACCATGATCCGAGGGCTCAGGTTGTGATTATTCCCGGAACAGAGTTCCCGGAAATCAGTCTGGCCGGAGTGGAAGGGAACTGGCGGGCGCTGCGGGCATGGGATATGTACCGTATCATGGAGCTTCCAGGGATGCTTCTTGATGCCCGTATCCATATAGCGAATAGCTCAGAACACCTTTCCTACGGTGCTGACAGTGCTGAACTGCTTCGCATCCGGGCCCGTTATACTACCCCGCTGGGCCTGCGTGCATCTTCTCTGGCAAGACGGATTCGCAAGCAGTGTGGTTTTCAGGAATCACCTCTTTCAGAGGGGCCACACTCGGCAACTCTGGTTCTTCTCAAAGAACGAAAGCGCCATATAATGCAGGGGTTGTCTGAACTGACCGAGTCAGCCATTTAATACTGTTATCATTTTTGCCGGAAATGGAAGGCACATGCCGGGAAAAGTGGAACCACGGCCAGCCTCAATCCGTATACACCGGAACTGTATTATCTGACCCGATGGAGTGAAAATATCCGGCTGGCGTACTCAAACACCTGTGACTGGTTTTGTTTTTCCGCTGCGGATATCACTCCCCGGAGATTACGTTTCTGACGCCGCGTCAGTGAGCAACTGGCATGGGTAAAATTGTGGATCGCCAGTTCCTGTACGGAGCAGGTCCGCAGCGCCTGACTAAACAGCCCCATTTTTTCCATTATCAGGTGTTTATCCGGTGAGATGATGGTAATTAACGACTCTATTTTTCGAATTTTATTCCGGATAGTGTCAATTGCAGTCGCTGCGTCGCTGACGTTAGGCGCTTTAACCCAGATAGGTTCATTGTGCGAAAGCCGGTTCCTGTACTCACGCATTTCCACAACCAGATCACGCATTTTCGAACGGGCTGTCTTTTCGTTTGTTGACACGCTGTTGTATGTTCTGAAAACTCTGCCTGTTGAAACTGGCCAGAGGTAATGTTGGTTTTGAGAAGTGCTTGGCGCGGCAAAGTCATTATTCAGTATGAAATGCCATGCACTGAAGTCGGTCGCAGCGATGATTTGATCATGGCTCCACTGAGGCAACGGATGAGTTGGTTTTTTTCTTTTCCGTTGCTTTTTCTTCCATGCTTCATTCAGGTTATCGATGGCCCGGAGAATTTTTCCGTAAAAAGCAGTCTGGGTGATAGGTCTCCCACAGTAGAGACTGGGATTATCCCACCATTTTTCGCCAAAGCGTCTTCTGCCCTCTGCATCGACAGCATTACGCAGCGTAATTTCCAGATTCTGCAGAAGAGGGTATACGGAACCGCTGGCCAGCTGACTCCAGATGTATGTCCCGTACAGCTCGTGATCACCAACAGGTTTGAATGTCACAATGTAGCTACCCAGGCGCGGGGAGGAAATGAGAGGCAGTACGGTATTTACGGGTGTATTCTGTGGCATTGTCAGACCTTACTATTTCATTACTTCCCACAGAACCGGTTGACCTGAGTTCTGTGGGGATGTATCATTTTTGATGAATCCGCCTGCAGCGCTAACTTCCCCTTAACTGGTTCTAGTCGCGTTGCACCACAGGCAAAGCGTTATTGAAAGCCCACCTATGGTGGGCTTTCCTCGTTTCAGAGAGCCTTAGCAGGCAGCAGGGATTTCGCATCTCTGATCTCATTGATCTCCCTGTAATACTCCTCCTGCTCGATAACAAACCAGAGAGAAGTATAAAACTGGGCGATAGTCAGCCCGTCCCGTCCGGCAACTTCGCAGAACAGAGCCATTATCATCGAAATCCCTTTAGGCAGAAACGGAAGCATGCCGTAACGAAGCTGCCGTGCACGAAGCTCGAGATAAGGAATATTGTTCATCATAATACGCTTGAGATCGTCCTCATTATTAAGTTCGAGGATACGACAGTATTCCCGGTTATAGATGGGGACAAGATCGCTTTCAAAGCTCTGCAACGTGATCTCCCGTTCTGTCAGTCGGGCAATCTCCTTGTCCATCAGGGCAACCAGTTCACTGGTGCGCACAAAATTCCCCAGCAGATCGCCGAATGTGGCTGTCAGTAACTCAAGCACCAGATCGTTTTTGGATTTCCCCGACAGGCGGGCCTGTTCGGTAATGGCAGCATCGACATCAGCTGGTATTTTACGCAGCGTCATGACACGATTTGCTTCTTCCAGATACTTATCGACTATTTTTCCCATCAGAATGTCCACTTTTGTCAAACCGATTATTATGACAATCCTTATCTCACATCCGATTAATAGAAGTCAAACTATATTAAATGAGTCAAATTAAATAATTGATGCGAAAGTATCGCAGTGAAGTTACATACATGGCCTGGTTTTCACCGGAGATCCGAAAAAAGGTAAAGTCGGATCCTTACTACTATATGGTTGAAGTTTCCTATCTGAGCGGCGTGATGGAAGTCAGGGGAGAAAGGGAATATACTGATGTAAGAACAAATCTTACATCAATCTATGGAGGCAATATGGCCCGCACGATGACGGTAGACGTAGGTGATGAGCTGCGTGAATTTATCGATTCCCTGGTCAGTGCTGGTGACTACCGTACCCAGAGTGAAGTCATGCGTGATGCACTGCGTTTGCTGCGTGAAAAGCAAGCGGAATCCCACCTGCAAAGGTTGCGCGATGTGCTGGCCGAAGGGATCAGCAGCGGCGATCCAAAGCCGTGGAACAAGGATGCCTTTTTGAAACATGTCAGAGCCAGGGTGGCAGAATGAAAGAAATTGAGCTGACCCCTAAGGCGGAAGAGGATCTTGTTGCTATCTGGGAATACAGCTTCAGACAGTTTGGCGTTGGTCAGGCAGATGAGTATGTCGACCGGATTGCCGCTGTGTTTGATGTGCTGGCCACCCATGATATCGGAACACGGCGTCCGGAGCTGGGCGAGGATATCTGCTCATTACCGGTGGCACAGCATATGATCTATTTTGTGCCATCCGTATCGGTGATCACCATTATCCGTATTCTCAGTCAGACTCAGGATACACCGGGGCACGATCCCTGGAGATAACCGGTACGGCATTTTTTCATGTGCGACGTCAAAGGGAAGTGTGGAAGCAGAACTGAGGTGGCGTTCAGACGCTGGACAGGACAGACAGTATCCTGCGCAGCGCCTGTTCTTCCTCCTGTCACACGCGGGTCACCTTACGGGATAATGCTCGCCTCCCGTCGGCAGAGCGCATCTTTGTGATGGTCAGCATCCGGATAACGCTGATCCACTGAGTATGCCTGAGGCCCTGTCAGGGCCTTAGCGATCCCCGGGTTCCCGCAATGGCTCGCTCGACCAGGGCAACCTGTTCTGCATACTGCCCGGTCTTTTTGATACACCTGATACGGGCTTTAATCTGCGCCACGTCCCCCAGAATGTCGGTCATGCTGGCCAGTTTCAGGGTGCGGTAATGCCCCTGTACTGAACGAGTGCGATGATCCCGCAGCTGCAGAAGCAACTGCAGAAAAGTCTCATCCTCCTGACTCTGAACGGTCACCCATTCCCGGACGGCGTCCAGCCCGCTGATGTCACACCATGCCCAGATATACCTGTTCAGCAGGGGGAACGCCGGCAGCGTATCGGTGATGGCGGCACTGTTCAGCCTGGCCCCCAGCGCGTCCCGAAACGTCTCTAATGTGTCCGGAGCCATCCACTCTTCCTGATCATCTTTTGACACGTCCCCGGCCATCCCGTGTTGCCACAGCAGGTGGCGCACATATTCTGCCATCCAGTACCAGGCCCGGCCGTCCCGGGCCTGCTCTGTCAGGAAGACCCGGGTACCGTTCGTGTTATCCCGTAACAGCCGGAAGATGAGCCGGTCAGCGACGCTGTAGGTGTCGAGATCATGCAGCTCAAACCGCGGATCCTCCGTCTGATAGCGTTTCAGTATTTCATCACCGTAGTCCAGGAAGAACTGCAGCAAACCGCGGCATTCACCGGGAGTCCGTGAGGCGATGAGCGGCACGGTCAGCTGGCTCAGAATGTGCTCAAACCAGGTCCGTGAAGACAGGTTCTGGCGCTGGATATACCCGAACAACAGTTCAGCCAGTTCCCGCTGCTTTCCGGGATGGCCGGCCACTTCGAAGATGTGGTCAAAAATCGCCGGCTGCAGGACGTTCTGCGGGGCGGAGAAGGCGAAATAGTAGCGCCAGTAGGCCTGGCTGCCCAGCCGTTTTCCGGCGGTCAGTATGGCTTTTTCCTGTTCGCTGTCAGTTCTGAACAGATGGATGGCCTGGTCCGTCACCCCGGTGGAGATCCCCGGAACCCACTGACTCAGCGCATCGACGGTATGTGCTTCGCCAGGAAAATACGGCGACAGGTGAGTCCGCAGTTTCTCAGTCAGTACTTCCTGCTCTTGTTCACTGATATGCCCTTCACCCGACGCCACCACCGCCCGTTCAGACAGGTAGGCTTCCACCCAGTCATACAGGCCGGCATTCGTGGTGCGGAGCAACTGCAGGAAGCACAGATCCGGGAAATAGACATAATCCCGCAGACCCGCATAGCGGAAGGCCAGCGCATTAATGACCATCCGGACCTCCCTGGGGGTTTTCAGTGCGGCCCCATAAATGTCGGCGACGCTCGTCAGGGCCGCCTGCACACTGGTCCCTGGCATACGCCCGTTCACCGACGTGTATAACCGGATGGCCTCCTCCAGAAATTGCCGGCGCAGCACAAAGGCCTCCGGTCGCGGCAGCCCGAAGGAAATCTGCACGATTTTCTGCAGATACAGGCTGCCGTCGGCCACGCCCAGCCCCTGGCTGATGGCCTCTGCCAGCACCGCTTTGTCATAGCAGAGCAGGTAGCGGAAGCGGGGAAAATCCGCGACCGACTTCACCAGGCGGATCACCTCCACGGCCTGGGCCGGCTCAAGACGATCGAGATCGTCCAGCAGGATAATGAAGCTCAGATCCAGTTCTGCGATTTTCTCTGCAATGCCGGCACGCATTTCTGCCGTGGTTTTTTCTTTTTCTTTCAGCCAGTCCGAATCGGCCACGGCTTTCAGGCCACCGCTGGCATCGGGGATACCGGGAACCACGGCGGCCAGCTGCGCGAGCGGCGCCAGCCGCCGGGCCGTGGCCCGGGTATAGTCCATGAGCGTACGGGCGGTGCCGGTCAGCGCGTTTTTCTCTTTGAGGTTCGCCCGTTCTACGGCCGAAAGCCGGCTTTCTTCTTCCCGGGCAATGATGCCGGCGACCGGCAGCAGGAGTGACGCCACCAGTGGCGTATCGCTGCCGTCAAGCCAGGGGGAGATGCTCAGCACATACGTCCGGTCTTCTTTCTGTGCCTCCAGTGCAATACGCAGCAGATTCAGGAGGCTGGTTTTCCCCGTTCCCCAGGCGCCTTCGATACCGATCACGGCACTGCCCTCCCGGCCGATCCCCTGAATGGCACGGGCTAACTCGGTGGCAATGTGCGTGAACCCATAGCAGTCTTCTTCCGCTGTGCTGACGGCCCGATCGGGGTGCTTTCCGCATGGTTGTTGTTCTGCTGTCTGGCTCATGGTTACAAATCTCCGTACAGGCCGCGCAGGCCATTCAGCGCATCAGCCAGCATCCCTTCACTGCAGCGGGTAACCAGCTCACGGACCAGCGTGTCGAAGTCCTCCGGTGGCAGGAAGATCCGCAGCCCATCGAGGCCAAAAAAGCCGTCCTTTGAGGCATTGCCCGGCGGTGAGAACATCACGTGCTCGCCGTGATGGCCATGCGCGAGTGCGTCCGGATGGCGGGCATACAGGGTGAACAGGCCCAGCAGCTCCGAGAAATGAGTCCAGCCGAACGGCACGACAAAATCCTGACCGGTGATCAGCAGGTGCAGGCGCGGAACCTCATACCAGCCGCCGGGCCGTGACGCTATCGCCTGTCCGTCCACCTGAATATCGAACCGCAGCGTGCCTGCCTCTATTGTCTCCCGGACTGCCGGGATCACGGGGCGGGTGGCCTCCGCCAGCTGGCGTGCATCCGCCTCACTCCAGGGTTCACCCCGCAGCGCCAGCGGGAACAGCGCCTGCAGGCGTGGCAGGGTGAAGATCTGCGCCAGGGCCTCATCCGGGAAGGTGCGCAGATCGAAGCACTGTGACGCCAGCGGGCGCAGCAGCCGTTCGGCATAGCCCTGGTCGATGATCGGGCGCTGGCGCAGCGTCGCGAGAAAGTCCGCGTATTCGGTGGCTGGCGCCGTTCCCTGCAGGTGAAAAATGCCCTGCAGGTACGGCAGATCGATAGGTATCCCCTGCTCCGCCTGCCAGGCCAGCAGTTCCCCGGTGATGTCGAGCAGCATCTGCAGGGCCGGGCGGGTGACCAGCCGGTTGCGGCCGTGGACACAGCCTTCCTGGGCCAGTCCGAGCAGCAGCCGCAGTTCGTCACGGGTGACCGGCGCCAGGCCGAAGGTCTGGCCGAGCATAATTTTGCGGTACATCCCGCGGATGGCTTCATCGCGATCGGCGAGCAGCGCCAGATAGCTGTCCTCCGGGGCGGCGGTTTTCAGCGCGCTGTCGAGAAAACGTTCTGCGAGGGCGTTCACCGAGGTGTTTTCGTGGCCGGCACGCATTTTCAGTGCCTCGATGAGTTTTTTGTGAAAGCGCAGGGTCAGCTGGCTCAGCATGGTCGCTCCTGTCATCGGTGGTGTTTGAGGTGAGGTAAGTGGCATGAATGAATTAGCTCTATCTGAGTTAATCACCATTATTTCATTCAGTCAATTTAATGACATGATGTCATTTATCATCATGTGATTCCGCACGACGCTTCTTTTTTCTGCTGAGATCCGAAAAATACCAGAAAAGGATCTTCACGCCACCTCCGACGCGCTGCGGCCTGAAAACACAAGATATGCCACTCTATCAGCTGGGTTCTCATCTATATGTTGTGCTTATCCGCTTCCCCGTGACCGCACGAACACCACCGGGAAGGACACTTTGCTTATTCCCTCACCGTGGTACACTTCCGGAAAGTTGTTATACGCCAGAAAATCGGATCATCTGAAAACCGCCGCCCGGTAATTTAATAGAGTGTTTATATGTCTGCTTATTATTTCAGTATGTGAAATTCATTTTTGTGAAAGTCACTTTCTCAACAGAGTGGCACTCATCTGGCGATGATTGAGGTGTGGTAAAATTGCACGGCTAACTATTCAACTGAGGAAAGGACATGTTTACTGCATTCAATGAGAGAAATGATTTCAGTTATGCTTTTGAAAAAATCCGTAATGCGATTTCCGCGCCAGGAGAAAATAATGTTTATGCTGCAACAGAATTAGGTCTTGGCATTCTGCTCCGTAAATACGAGCAGTTTCGCCGGGAGCTGGATGCGGCCGGTGAGCTGGGAAACTGGGAATATGATCTCGATACCTACAATCACTGTATTGCGGTGCTACAACGTTACTTCACCGGTAATCCATCCGGACTGACAGAACGTGATGCCCGGATTTACAGTCATTACCTGCAGACTGAGCACAAAGGGTTTGTGAAGCTGGCTGAAGAACTGGCTGCTGACCGCTGAATACATACAGTAGGCGGGATTTCCGGATAAGGTACCGAACCGGGGCTGTTAAAAGATTCTGGAGCTGAAATGAAAAAGGGAAAAACGTTAGAACCGGGGCTGCTGGCCAGCGACAGCGACTGGCACAATAATGCCTGCCTGAATTACATGTCGGATCATGGTACAGCTTATACCGAAGGTTACAGGCGAGCTGCTGATATTCTGATTAACCACATTGATGAATCCGGGCGGGACCAGGATTTTCTGGTTTATCCGGTGTTGTTTCTCTACCGACATCACTTGGAGCTCCTTATCAAACAAATTATCGGACTGGCCCTTGCACTGGCAGAAGACCCGGATAAACACCAGTACAAAAAAGATGACCATAACCTGAATAATCTATGGCCGCTGGCACAAAAACTGATCCTAGAAGTTGATGACAGCTACCGGCCTTCCGATTTTAAAATCGTCAAAGAGGTGGTTAAAGCTCTTCACCAAGCGGATGAACGGGCGACAGATTTCCGATATGCCAGGAGAAATGACGGCACCCGGAGCCTTGAAGGAATTCATTACGTCAACACCCGCCGCTTTGGGGAAAAAATGGGAGAGGCTTCCGATTTACTTGACGGGGTCGACAACGGCCTCCGGTACCTGCTGGACTGTAAGGCCGAATGGAATCAAATTCTGGACAGCTTCTGACAGCCAGAAACGGCGCGAAAAATCCATCAGACTTACCTGAACAACTAATGATACTGAGATACCGATCATGACTGGCCTCATACCTTCAGTTACTTCTCAGGGCTCAATGGCCGCCCTGCCTGTGACCATCGACTATCCCGCAGCACTGGCCTTACGGCAGATGGCGCTCGTTCAGGACGAACTGCCGAAATACCTGCTGGCGCCGGAAGTGAGCGCCCTGCTCCACTATGTGCCCGATCTGCACCGTAAGATGCTGCTGGCCACCCTCTGGAATACGGGCGCCCGCGTTAACGAGGCACTGGCGCTTACTCGAGGGGATTTTTCGCTGGCGCCGCCGTATCCGTTTGTGCAGCTGGCCACGCTGAAACAGCGCGCGGAAAAAGCAGCCCGGACCGCCGGACGCGCGCCCGCCGGTATCCAGGCACATCGTCTGGTTCCGCTATCCGATCACCAGTACGTCAGCCAGCTGCAGATGATGGTGGCCACGCTGAAAATTCCACTGGAGCGGCGCAACAAACGCACCGGGCGAACGGAGAAGGCGCGTATCTGGGAGATCACCGACCGCACGGTTCGCACCTGGCTGAATGAAGCGGTAGATACCGCGGCGGCCGACGGCGTGACGTTCTCGGTACCGGTGACGCCGCACACGTTCCGCCACTCTTACGCCATGCATATGCTGTATGCCGGCATTCCACTGAAGGTGCTGCAGGCGCTGATGGGCCACAAGTCGATCAGCTCGACGGAGGTCTATACGAAGGTGTTTGCGCTCGATGTCGCGGCGCGTCACCGGGTGCAGTTTCAGATGCCCGAAGCGGATGCGGTGGCCATGCTGAAAGGACGGGGTTGAGATTAAATCAGCCTATAATTTTAGCTTTCTGTCAACCCGAATAAATACGATCTGCATAAATGCTTCTCTGGACATTTTTTCCGATAGTGCCGGAATGTCCAGGGTAAATAGCATTTCTTCGTATGTCTGTTGTTTAGCGTAGACGGCAATCCGATTATGTTCTGTTTTAATGGACGGAATCACCGGAACGTCCAATGTGGCAAAAAGGAAGGTAAAAAAGCAGTGTAATGCATATTTGCATTATTTTTGTTGCGTGTAATGCAAATATGCATTATGGTTGATATGTAATCACCTCAAGGAGCGGAACGATGGCGACCATTAATGCACGTATTGACGATGATATAAAGAACCAGGCTGATGAAGTACTGAAGCTGCTGAATATCAGCCAAACTCAGGCTATTGCGGCTTTTTATCAGTATCTTGCTGAGCAGAAGAAACTGCCGTTTGTGATCACCTCCATTGTAAAAACGCCGCATGATTTGTTACGTGAAAGTTCAGATATGTTAGCTGAAGCTCTCGCAGTGATCTCTAATTTACAGGTATGGACTGAACAGCCGGACGGGATTGAAAAGGTCAAACTGAAGGAATATTACCGCCGCCTCGATGCACTGTACCGTTGTGCCAAAGAGAAAATCAGCCTTCTTTCTAATAATCGGGATGCTGAACTGGCGCTGAATGCCTTTAATAAAGCTATGAGTATTCTTGTTGATTCTCAAAATTTCGGGTATGGCTATGAGAAAGTAACGTTTTCTACGCTAGAACAAACGAGTTTTGTATTTGCTGTCCAGGAATTTGGGGATAAAGTGGCTCATGTAGTTCACTCAACCAAGAAATGAAAGTGGTTGAATAAATACAAATACTGCTCAAACAGCCGCGAAAGCGGCTTTTTTTGTGAGCTAGACAGAATTACCTTTATGTCTAACTGCGCGGGGAATTAAACGGGGGGCGCAAAAAAGCCGCTGGCGCAGCCTGATGAAGCTATCAAGAAAGTTAAAGATTCCGGCGGCGTAGCTCTGCGTTGATAGCTTCAAGTTGGCGGGTATTAATCCTGATCCACTCGTTACTGGTCATCCCCCCGCGTGCAAACACACGTTCGCGCCATTCGGGGCTTTCCCATTTGGCAACCCTTTGTACATTCTCTATGCCGAAATAGGACAGCGGGAAAATGCGGAAATAGCGAGTCCATACCACATAAGCAGCAGGAACGGCGGCAATGGTCAGAGCGATTAGGATTTCCATACAGTAAATATACCAGGCCAGATCTTGCACAGCCAGCAGAACTGGACGGAATTACCTTTATGTCTAACTGCGTGTGGAATTAAAGGTGTCATAACAGTAGAAAGGCCGCTGCTGCGGCCAGTCGGTTTTGGATTGAAAAAAAGACTTCCATTCAATCATCTAAGCCACTAAAGTTTAAGTCACTAAGATAGTTTCGTATATCAATCTGTGATTCTTTACAGTAGTTTTTTAGCAATAACCATATATTTAGATCGTAATCGTTATGATCAAGGCAGTTTGTATATACAAGCCTATCCACTTCATAATCTACGTGTATGTTAACCTCAGAGATGAGCATGAGATTCTTAGCTATAATTTCATTAAAAGAGTTGTGAATATCGCTATCATCTGTTTCACGACCAAATGCTCTACATACCTCAGTTACATCAACATATAATGAATCATTATCTATACGGTAAAGACTGTACGGGTGATTTGATCTTGCTATTCCACAAGCAAATACTTTCCTTGAGTACGGAGTTAATGATAAATACTTGGCAATAGATGAATTAAAAGCATTTACGGCATCATTCATTTCATCTTCAGCCATTTTATAATTCTCTGGAAAAACAGTTTTGTACAGATTTTTTAGATTTGATACTTTTTTGAACGAGCTATCTATGGTGTAATCCTTCAAGCTTAATAATATTTTGTTGGCAATTAAATCATCGGAGAAGATTTTTTCATGTTCTTCTTTCATCTTTTTTAAGGATAGAACATCATATTTTACTGTATCATTTGTTTCAATATGATGCGGGTAACATAGTAACATTAAGTTATCAAAGCTGCGCCTATCCTCGTTCGACATCTTGTCATTAAATCGCTCCCCACCCGTATTGGCTGCTTCAATATGACAAACCTGGCCCACAAAATTGCCGGAGGGATCTATCATTGACTGACCGCATCCAGGGAAGCAACATAAATTACCAGATAGAGAAAACAATCTCCTTAGAACTTCCGGAAGTGGTTTTAATCTTTTTACTTCATCTTTCATACGAATAACTCCTAAAAAGGCCTCTCAAATGGCCTAACCGTTTATCGATCAAATTCTGCTCTAGGCCACATATAGTTAATAATAACAAAAAGAACTGGACGGAATAACCTGAGTGTCCAGGTTCGAGGGGAATGCAGAACTGACCGGGCTACGCTCCGGTCGGAACGGAAGTTTTAGATCATGCTATTACAGTAAGTTATAAGTGCCGAGACAGATAAGGGTACAGTTCCGTCTTTCATTGGTATGGAAGGAATGAATTTTTGCTTTCTAGCAGCTTCTGCTTTAGCTACATTTTGTTGCTTGCTGATCGGGCTATATGTTTTTTGGTTGGCTAATTTTGTGAAACTCTTAAGCCATTTTTCATACTCAGAACCAACGGCACCAATCATTTTTTTTAGCTTGGGTTCTGTTGCCTTATCAAAAAGTTTTTTCATTTTATTCATATGCTGACGAGTTGTTTTCTCTTCATTCAGCGCATCAAGTACTTCCTGATACATATAATAATCCTTAGTTCTATAGTTACTTTTCAGCAAACTCTACCACTTCCAGTGGTAATTTGTAGAGGTGCCGGTGAGTTTCGTAACGGGTGGTCATCAGCCAACTGTTCTCCGACTTCCTGATACTTGATGGATGATGAGAATGCAGTGTGCTATGTGAATTTTGCGATTCAGGCAGGGGAAACGGGTGAAAGAATTTGCGAGAGAACGGACAGAAGAAAGGCCGTTTTAGCGGCCTTCTGAGACTATAATGTAAAATAGATTTTATTATTTCATACTTCATACTTCATACTTCATACTTCATACCTCACACCTAATATCTTTAAGTTGTGAAGTATGATTTGCTACTTTTCACCAGTCTTCTGTAGATAAAGGTCCAGAGCTTCTCTGAAGATAGCGCTTACGTTTTTAGGGTCCTTACCACTACGCTTGTTTCGTAATGCGATGTCTTCAACTTTTACTAGCATTGATTCAGCCAGAGAGATTGTTGTGCGAACCTGTTTTTCAGGCTCTGGTTTTTCAGGTGCGCCATAAGGTTTATCGGCAAGACGCTGCGCAAGGGCTTCAGCTTGTTCTGCTGTTACATCTGAGCGGTTTGATGCCTGTTGGCTCGGCCTTTTAACCATTATCCGAATACCTCTTTCATTAATTGCTTAATTTCTGCTTTAGCAGCTTCATTATTTGTCTCTACGACACCTGTTCCGTTGCTCATGCAATCGCGATAGACCTTACGGAAACAGATTACTGTTTGCAGCGCTTCAATAGTTGGAAACTCTTCGAGGTACTCCAGAAACTCCTTCCGCTCGTTTCCTCTCAGAACTGGATTTGTTGTCGCCATACTTTGTAAGCAATAGACTTTCAGTTCAGGGTTGAGGTCACGCATTGCTTCTATCTGTTGAGCAAGTTCCGTCAAAGTATCGAGGTCGGGTTGTGAGCATTGCAATGGTGCAATGATCTGATGAGCGACTACACCGCTAGTAATGAATTCTCTCGAGTTTCGCCCAGCCACATCCACGATTACGTGATCATACTTTTCGTCTAATGCTCGAAGGGTTTGCGTCAGGTTATCGAATTTTTCGATGAGCGTGAATGTTGGCTCCACCCCTGTTGCTTCACGTTCAGCATGGTGCTTAGCGGCCGTACGCTGTAAGTCCCCATTTAACAGACATACATCATGGCCTTCATGTGTAAGCGCAATAGCCAAGTTTGAAGCTGTAGTTGTTTTGCCTGAACCGCCTTTGTTTCCACCTACGACAGTAATCATTGCTGCCTCATAAATATGATGTGTGAAGTATGATTTATTCTGGCACATGCAGGGTTAGAGTCAATCTGCAAATGAAAAAGTATGAAGTATGACGTGTGAAGTGTGAGGTGTGATTTATTTTTTAATAAATCACAAATGTTACTTGTGTTTTAATATTTCATAATTATGATTTAATACTCAATCTGAGTGTTTAGGCGCTCAGGCTTAACAGTCTTTCTCAATTTGAGTATCAAGGGGTTCAGTATGAAGGTGTATTGCGATGATGGTTCTACAGCCGTAAAGATTGCTTGGTTTGATGGTAAGAAATTACATAAGTCATTGTCATCAAACTCTTTTAAATCTGGATGGAAGGTTGAGGGGATGGGTAACCGCCAGACCTTTAACTATGAACTGGACGGCAAGAAGTATACATATGACGAAGTCAGCAATGAATCTATCCTTACTACTCATATTGAGTATCAGTACACAGATGTGAATGTCCTGGCTGTTCACCATGCTCTTCTTAATAGTGGTTTGAAACTGCAGCCTGTATCTCTGACAGTGACTCTACCTATCAGTGAGTTCTACACCAAAGAGTGCCAGAAGAACGAACTGAACATTCAGCGCAAGATCGACAACCTGATGCGCCCGGTCAAGCTGAATAAGGGGGAGGTTTTTACCATCGAACATGTTGAAGTTATGCCTGAGTCTTTGCCTGCCGTATTTGCTCGTCTGGTTAAAGATAATGTGGGGCAGTATGAAAAGTCTCTGGTGATTGACCTCGGCGGCACGACTCTTGACGTTGGTGTAATCGTTGGCCAGTTTGACTCCGTTAGCGCTATTCACGGAAATTCCGAGATAGGTGTGTCGCTGGTGACGAACGCTGCGCTCACGGCTTTGAAGATGGCATCCAGTAACACAAGTGCCATGGTTGCAGATGAGCTTATCAAACAACGTAAGAACCCAGACTTTGTTCGTCAGGTTATTAATGATGAGAGCAAGACAGCCCTGGTGCTGGATACCATCGAAAGTGCAATCGCCACGCTGGGGGCACAGGTTGTTGATGATCTGGCTGGCTTCAGAGACGTTAACCGCGTCTATATCGTTGGTGGTGGAGCTCCGTTGATCGAAGACGCAGTTAAATCTGCATGGCATCATCTGGGCTCGAAGGTTGTCATGATGGACTCTCCGCAAACATCGCTTGTAGAAGCTATCGCAGCATTCAAGGGGGAGTAGTGCCGTGAGCGAGGAACGGAAGAAGTTTACTGTTTATCTTCATCCGGATCAGGCGGCGGACAGCGTGTCTTTAGACATTATTGAGTCCGTCCCTCGGAACGACAGGGGAGAGTTGTACCGTAAAGCGCTTATCTCCGGTTTAGCGCTTCACCAACTCGACCCGCGGCTTCCTGGTTTACTAGCGCTGTTGCTGGATAAGGACTTCACTGCGGATAGTCTGGTTGGCTTACTCAGCCAGACAACGGGATGGAAACCATCCCAGGCCAACATTCGTGATGTGCTTGCAGAGCTGGGGGCAGGGCAGTTTACTCCTGCAATCGAACCTGAGGTTGTTGAGGATGATGAGCAACGGCGACTGGAAGAGGCTCGAACCAAAATGAAGCGCATCTTTTGATACTCAAATTGAGGCACACGGTATATCGCTCCATCTGGTCGTGTATGCCGGTGACAGCATTTCTCTTTTCATCTGCCAGTCTGGTGCTATTCCGCGCCCAGCAAACCATACCTTCCCGAGTCCTGAGTGGTTGATGCCATCCAGGACTTTCATCAGTTGCTCGCTTCGTTCCTGCGGCTTAACGTCATCGAAAAGATTTAACTGTGCTACCCCCGTAGGGGTGAAGTCATTCAGCATTACTCCAGCCTTTGCATATCGATGCCCGTCGAGCCAGATACAGTCTAGGGCTTTTACTGAGGCATTTATGATGTCCCGGGTGTCGCGTGTAGGCACGAGAAGCTTTTCACTGGCCACGTTGCCGTAATACGCTTCGTTGACTGCGAAAGGGGAGGTTTTGATAAAGACCGATATGTGTCGGCAGAACTGATGTTCTCCCCGCAGTTTTTCAGCCGCGCGTTCGGCGTACTGGCAGATAGCCTGTCGCAACGCTTCGTAAGTCGTGATGCGCTCCCCGAATGATCGGCTGCAGACAATCTGCTGCTTCGCGGGCGGTGCCTCTTCAAGAGATATACAGGACTCACCGTTCAGCTCGCGTACGGTCCGCTCCAGCACCACGGTAAAGTTCTTGCGTACAAAGGCAGGGGGCATGCGCGCCAGCTGCAGCGCAGTCGTCACGCCGTATGTATTCAGCTTTTTGCCTATACGGCGACCAACCCCCCAGATTTCCTCCACTGGCTGCAGTGAGAGCAGTTTCTCCGTTCTACGGATATTGCCAGTAGTCAGGGCCAGCACGCCCCCAAATTGCGGCCACTCCTTAGTGGCCCATTGTGCTGATTTTGCTAAAGTTTTTGTCGGCCCCATCCCGACACCAATTGTCAGTCCGGTACCTCTTAGGACGTGCTCGTGCAGCTGCCGTCCGAAATCTTCAAAGTCAGTACATCCATCGATGCCGCAAATATCCAGGAACATCTCGTCAATGCTATACTGCTCAACACGGGGCGCCAGTTCTTCCAAATGTGCCATGACGCGGTTGCTCAGGCTCGCGTACAGCTCATAATTACTGGAATACGTAAGGACTTTTTCCGGGAATTGCATTGCCTTCAGCTGGAACCAGGGGATCCCCATTTTGATTCCAAGCCGCTTCGCTTCCTTCGATCTGGCTATAACACAACCATCATTATTGCTAAGAACGACCACTGGTTTATCACGTAAGTCAGGGCGAAAGACCTTCTCACAACTCGCATAGAAGCTGTTCACATCTGCCAGGGCGAACATCAGTCATGTCCCCTGGTTTTGTGTACAAAGGCAGTTACGACACCGAAGATTTGCAGGTTCTCCGGGTCTGGCCATAGAGTAGGGTAAGCTGGATTCATAGCCTGCAGCCCAGGCCGTGGCCTCAACAGCAACCTCTTAACGGTGAACTCTCCCTCTATTTCAGCTATCACGATGTCTCCGTGCTGTGCCTGCTCGGCTTTATCCACGATCATCAAATCACCAGAATGTAGCCCGATGTCGGTCATCGAGTTGCCGATAGCTCGCACAAAATAGGTTGAGTTGGGCCGTGATATGCAGTACTGGTTCAGGTCGAGTTCGGCCTCCACGTAATCCTGGGCCGGGGAGGGGAACCCGGCCTGGCAGCGATCGCTATAAAGGGGGATGGGCGTCAACTCCGGATTGCTTTCAGCACGTATGAACTCAAACATAGTTACCTCAAATAATACTGTTCATATATACAGTATTATTATCTTATTTAGGACACTTTCAAGTATTGTTTTTTTGCTGCCTTTAACCCTCTGTAGTTCCTGGAGAAACTCCATTGGCGATGTGGTACCTCGCTCTCGTTGAACGCTGGGGCTACTTATCCACAGAAACGGGGGATAACGATGTGGGTATATTCAATGAAGTCACTCTGCCGCTCTATTGCTGTCAGATTATCTCCAGCCATCCATCCACTGCCGGTATTGAACCGGCCGCGTCTGGTTATCCCATGCTCAGGCATCGGTGCGCCGTGCCTCTACTCTAGCCCGAACGCTGCAAATACAAGGTAGGCTTCGCCGCCAGCGGCTCCCGTTCGCAATGTCTAAACGATTAATCGTCGTTCTTCCCGTCGTTTTGCCGCTCAATTTTCGCGGCAAAACCGTCCAGACCGCCTCTGCTTTTCACTACGAACGGCCTTGCTGGCGCCCTTGTATTCTCCGCTCGAAGTCGGGCTGTCGTGTCGGCACGGCGCAGATGGGTGCCGGTTTAAGGAGAGAACTATGTTTAAGGTGACGTGTATTACGCTGGATGATGGCCAGCATGCGGTGTTTCTCAATGGTCACTGTCTGGCCAGTGACGATGTAAGTGGCCATAAGTTTTCCCTGGGGGATATCCTTGAGCGTCTATCCCGGTTGCCGGGTGTTCAGATCGAAATGGTGAAATGGCCAGTCCCGGCAGGTGACTGGGAGTGGTTTGATGTAGCCAATGCGGTTTTTCCTGCATCAGGTCTGTGGCGCCGCGAAATGACGGTATCGGGGATGATTGCCCGATTGCAGCAACACCCTATGGATGCACTTTGTACAGGGACTTTCTGGCTGGCAGATGATTTCCTTTCGCTCGATGACTCGCTGGACAATGAGACTATTGAAGCTGCGATGTCACTCGCTGATGAATGCCATGATGCCAGTATTGGTTTCAACTGGGATCACCTGCAGTGGGCGATTGATGAGGCAAAAAAATAATGAATACATGGTTGATTGGTGTCGCTATCGAAGTTTGTGACCTTGAATTTCCGGCATATTTCCTGATCCAGGCGGAGTGTCTGGAGCAGGCGGAAGCCGGGGTTGTTTACATGGGAAGTACCTGGTGGCAGGAATGTCTGGAAGATAGCGATGGATGCCGTTGGGATTACCGTTCCGGAAAGGCTGTCTGGTTTAACAGCATCACGCTGCTCTATGATGCAGAAAGTTCTATTCTGCGGGGACTAAAATTTCTGGATACCTGGGTTGTTACTGGCGATCAGATAAATCTTCGCGTCCAGAACCAGTTCAATGAACACTGGGAAGAATTCACCCGATAAATAATGCCGGGCTGCACTGTCAGCCCGCCAAATCAGCCAGAAGGATGTCGTGGACTCCGCTTTTTATGCCACGCCGGTGGCGCGGCCGGGTGTCAACGCCGTGCCTCAACTTTAGCCCGAACGCTGCAAATACAAGGTAGGCTTCGCCGCCAGCGGCTCCCGTTCGCAATGTCTAAACGATTAATCGTCGTTCTTCCCGTCGTTTTGCCGCTCAATTTTCGCGGCAAAACCGTCCAGACCGCCTCTGCTTTTCACTACGAACGGCCTTGCTGGCGCCCTTGTATTTTCCGCTCGAAGTCGGGCTGTCGTATCGGCACGGCGAAGCAATCGCCGCATCAAGACAAGGAGAATACTATGACCACCGCTTATCGCTTTATGCACCGCCACACCCGTAACACACTGGTTGCCCGTGGCTGGCCAGCCAGCATGGATATTGATACAAGCCTGAATTATTCCCGTGGAGAAGGAGTGGCTTTCTATGGACAACTGACGGCGTCCGACCTGCAGCGCCTGTTGCCTGAAATTACGCTGCGTGGCCTGATGCCTGATAACGCATTTAACGAATTGCTGCCGCTGGTTAGCGGGACCGATCTAATCGTTCGTCTTTACCGGAACTCGCTGGGGCATCGCAAAGCCCATGCTGGCACTATTTCGCTGGAATACGATAACTGTCCTGCCGGAATGTCTGTAAAGCAGATCCTGTGCCTCCTGAAAGCCCTGCGAGACGAAATTAATCACGTCTGCAGTTGTGTTGCCGCTGCAGGATATCGACTTACTGAAGCACTCCGTCCTGCTGCTGACCCACTGGTGTTTACCCGACGGACGCGCAATTTCACGCTCTCAGTCATCGAAGTTGAAGCCGGAAACGAAGATCCCGAGTGGGATAACGAAACCCTTGATGCGCGCCTGAAATCTGTACTCGACGGTCAGGAAACCTTTCGTCGCCTACAGATCCGCCTTGAATGTCACGGTCGTGTGGTTGGTGTGACGTACGTGCCGTTCGCGTTGCGTCACCCAGATAGCCCATCCCGTTTCTGGTTTGAACGTCGCTGGTTACGGGATGTTGTCTGCGAGGCCAGAGTGGAAATTGACGCAATGATGCGGTCTTTCTCCGGTATTCGAATTGCTGCATGACCAACGGGCGGGGCTGGTTGCCCCGCAGTCCGGTATCGGAATTGGATGTCGCACGCTCCTCTATACAGGCGCGACCTCCACGTTGTTACGGACGCGCGGTGGAGGGAAGTTTGTGCGGTCTGCGGCTAACGCCGTGCCTTCACTTTAGCCCGAACGCTACAAATGCAAGGGAGGCTTCGCCGCCAGCTGCTCCCGCTCGCAGTTTTTTTGATGATTTATCATCGTTCTTCCCGTTGGTTTTCCGCTCAATATTCGCGGAAAACCCGTCCAGAACGCCTCTGCTTTTAATCTGCGACCGGCCTTGCTGACGCCCTTGCATTCTCCGCTCGAAGTCGGGCTGTCGTGTCGGCACGGCGTAAGCCGGTACTCAGATAACCTGGACTACGGAGGGAACACCCATGAACACTATCACCACCACCACCCCAGCGGTCTACGTTGGCACTTATCACAAATACAACTGTGGTAGCCTGGCCGGAAAGTGGCTTGATTTGACCGATTTCGACGAGAAAGAAGACTTTCTTGAAGCATGCCACGCGCTGCACGCGAACGAGCATGACCCGGAACTGATGTTTCAGGATATTGAAGGTATTCCGTCTCAATTTTGTTCTGAAAGCTCTGTGGACTGGGATTTCATCGATGCCTACAAGCAAGCGAAGGATGAGGGAAAGGACGCGGCATTTATCGCTTGGGCTGAATATAGCGGGGAATGCGATTTTGACGCGTTCGAGGATGCCTACCATGGTGAGGCCGTGAGCGAGGAGGATTTTGCTGTGGACTATGTCAACGATAACGGCCTGCTGTCTGCGATTCCTGAGAGTCTGCGAACCTACTTTGATTATGACTCATTTGCCCGTGATCTGTTTATCGACTCTTTTAACTTTATTGATGGCTATGTTTTCCGCAGTTAATCCAGATAAGGCAGGGGAAACCCTGCCGGAAAAAGGCTCTCTATGAAAATGACACCTGAAACACGCAAAATCCTGAAACATTACAAAAATCTGGTAAACGAACGCCGTCGGGAAGTGGGGCTCTCACCCTATACGACCCCAAGGCTCCTTGACGATATTTGTGAATTGCTGACTCGTCGCGAGCAACTTTTCCTTGGCGGCCTGTTTATTCAGCAGAAGGTAGATTAGTTATCAGAGGCGGCCGATGTGCCGCCTGTTCGCGCGCGAAAAAACCTTGTCATCCCTTCGGGCTGACGGCCGGGGAAAGCGCCTCCGGCGCATTCCCTCCGCCGGTATAGCCGATGATAAATATTTTCATCAATCTGCTTTTCCTGCAGCCGTGTCTGAAACACGCTGGTTTGCGTGGGCGTGGGCGTGGGCGTGGGCGTGGGCGTGGGCGTGGGCGTGGGCGTGGGCGTGGGCGTGGGCGTGGGCGGTGTGGCCATAACCAGAGCGATAAAAATATTGCCTTTTGGATCCTTTTCGGCCGCCGGCAGATTGATCCGGGCGACTTCCCTTCGGGAACCGGGGCTGTCATGCTTCGCACCGAGCCAGCTGCGCTGTCTCTGCCCGGCCCTTCGGGCAGCGGGTTTCCATCCCAGGCTGTCGCAGGGGCAGCTTGCAGCATCCGTAAACGGATGCGCCGCCAGGTCGCGCCGTTCCTGCGCTCGATGCACCCCGTTTCGGGGTGTAAGGGGCAACGTTGTTAACGTTGCCTGCTCTCTCCCTCCACTTCCTCTGCGTTCATTCCCTGCTGAGTGCCTTTCCGGTCGCTGATACCGCCACAACCCGTCTTGCTGTCCAGGGCCGACGATGTCTTTCGCAGCAAATTTATTCAGGACGAGCCGGAATAAATTTCCCGCTCACCCCGGACATCTTCACCGGGCCGTGCCCGTTACGCTCTCGCGGAAAGGTCCTCCGCAGTGTGTGAAAACACCAGAAAGAGGACGGCAGGAGAGGCTTTGCCTCTGAAAACCAGACCAGAGGGGTTTTGTGATGTGCAAATCGTTGAAGGATTTTCTGAATCAGCCTGAGTCATTACGGCAGCCTACGGCTGAGGATCATGCGCTGGCGGCGCTGCTGAATGGCGAAGTCGTCAATGCTCCTGCGCCACTGCTTCCGTTGGGCGCTTTTACACGCGAAGACGCGAAAAAAGTGTCTGCGTATTACTCCAATGTGACGTTAGAAAACGATCAGTCATCGCATTTTCAGTTAGTTATGCGTGACGAACATGAGCAGTTGATTGAACGGGTCTGGAATTTCCAGCCGGATGCCGGACAGGTACTGAACGGCTACCTGAAAACCCACGGCAGAGCAGTACAGCAGTAAACGAAAGGTGTTCTGCGGAGATGCACCTCCGCAGAACGCGACAATCATTAAAATGGAGGAAATAACGATGTCAGTAGCAAATGTTAAAGCAAAATCAGCCAAAAAGGCCAACCCGAAGAATAAAGTTATCAGCGCAGAACTGAAAAATGCGCTTGATTCCGCTGTTATCACATACGTTCCGCTGTCCGATCTTATTAAATCTCCGCTGAACGTGCGTACCATCCCTTACACCGCTGACAGTGTTAAACGTCTGGCTAACTCGATTGAAAACCTCGGGCTTCTGCATAACCTCGTGGTTCACATGCTGCCGGAGGGCAAATCCGGAGTTGCTGCAGGTGGTAGACGTCTTACCGCACTGAATCTGTTGTGCGAGACGGGACGTATTGGTGCCGATTATCAGGTTCCGGTTAAGTGTGTCAGTGACGAGTTTGCTGTTGAAGCGTCTTACGCTGAGAACAATGAACTGGAGGCTATGCACCCTGCCGAGCAAATTATGGCCTTTGGTAAGCTGGCGGCGCAGGGCAAAACCGCTGCGCAGATTGGTGATGGTCTGGGCTATGGTTCCCGCCATGTTCAGCGCATGTTGAAACTGGCAAACCTTGCCCCAGCACTGCTGGATAAGCTGGCACAGGATGAAATCACTGTTGAGCAGTGTCAGGCTCTGTGCCTCGAATCCAGTCAGGAACGTCAGGTTCAGGTGTTTGACAGCGTCTACGCGCAGTGGGGATCTGTTCAGGCTCATTTACTTAAACGTGCGATCACAGAAACCGAAATTTCTGTTACCAGTTCAGCCTTTCTCTTTGTGGGTCGTGAAGCATATGAAACCGCTGGCGGTGTGGTTCGTGAAGATTTGTTTTCCAAGGAAGAGGGGGCTGGAACGGCTGACAGCGTATTGGTTCAGCGCCTTGTACAGGAAAAACTGGACACGATTGCACTGCAACACGAACTGAGCGAGGGCTGGTCGTGGAGTATGGGTCGTCCGGAAACGGTAGGTCGTTATGGTCAGGACGGGCAAGACTACCTGCTGCTGGAAAAACCAGAAACCGTCTATACCGATGAAGAACAGGCGCGTCTGGATGAACTGAAAGAGAAATTTAATACGTTTGACAGTGCCTGTGATGAAGCTGACGAGCTTGATGCCGAAATCTGTCGTATGCAGGAAGAAGCAGGACAACGTGCCTGGACGGATGGGATGAAAGCCTCTGCGGGTGTTGTGGTCAGCTACCAGTATGGCGAACTGGTCATTCAGCGCGGTGTCTGCCGTATTGCAGACCTTCCGACAAAAGAGAACGGAGAAACGGAAAGTGGGGAGGATCCTGTACCTGCGGTGACTTCGATCAAAAAAGATATCACCGAAGGGGTTACCGCGCCGCAACTGCTGAAAATGTCGTCTGAAAGGACGCTTGCTGTTCAGGCAGCGTTGATGAACCAGCCAACCAAAGCCGTGGCGCTGCTGGCATGGCGTATGTGTGCTGAGGTCTTTACGGGGCGTGGAGAGCAGGATAATCCATTTGGTGTTCGCGTGACTGTAGGTCATTACTCACAGACCATGAATGCGCCGTCGGGCAAGGAGGGTAAAGCATATACCGCAATCCGGACCGAAGGTGAGCGTCTTGAGGCGCTGTTGCCAGAGGGCTGGCGACAGGATTTAACCTCGTTCTTCTCGCTGGATGGTGGTGTGCTCATGTCTCTTATGGCGTTTTGTACGGCCTGTTCCGTTGACGGTGTTCAGACTCGCGATAACGGTCATACCTCCCCAAGCAAACTTGACGCGCTGGAGACTGCGATCGATTTCAACTTACGCGACTGGTGGCATCCAACCAAAGACGGATATTTCAAAGGCGTTAAGCATGACCAGATTGTCGAATCCCTGAAAGAGGCTGGAATGGAAGGGGCTGCGTCCGATGCGGCGAAGATGAAGAAGGGCGATGCTGCCGAGCTTGCCGAGGATCGTCTGAAAGACAGTTGCTGGGTTCCTGCGTGGTTATGCGCTCCACAGCCGAAAGCGATTAAAGAAAACCAGACTGAAACTGACCACTCGGCATTAGCCGCCTGATATGGAGAGCCGCCCCGATGGGGCGGCAATAAGGAGATACCCTATGAGTATTCATCATTCTCGTCTTGCCACGATGACCGCTGAAGAGTTTGAAGCCCATCGAGCAGCGGGTTTTCAGTATCGCAGTGAACTCATTAATGCCGTCATGAATGCCTTCGCGCTTCCTGACAAATGGGACATGAACGGAGAATTCCGCAGTGAGTTCGGCGGCTTGTTTCCGGTTCAGGTTCGCTTTACCCCTGAACATGGCCGCTTTGAAGTGGTGGTATGCAGCCCTGGTGAAATCAGTGATTACTGGCTTGTACTGATTTCCATGTCTCAGGGAGAGCGTCTGGCCTGTGTTCACCAGTCCTCGTTCTTCGATGCCAGTGAAATCAGCCGCATTTTGTTTCAGATCAGTGGACTTCACTGGGATGGATACGGACTATGCGACATCATGTCGATTCTGAAAGAGGAGATACCAGTATGAGCATTCCACGCCATCTCTCTCTTGTGACGCAACTGCCAGAACGTGAAGCTGCACTCCGTGCGATTATGCACGTTGAGGAAACAACCCAGAAGGACAGGCGGTTCGGTAATCCGCCGCACCCTTATGCCCGGGCCTTTTTCCGGTTCCTGTGTGGGAGCAGCAAAATTAGCGGTCGCGCCATTAACCAGGTACGCGGCGTATACTGGTACAAGGACGACAAAGTCCCGCTCGCTCAGTATGAGGAAGCATTTGATACTCTTATTCGCTCGCGGGGTCGGCATTGTTATTCGCCGCTTGATACCTCGATGGTGACATCGCTGTTTCCGGAGCAGGCATTCAGTGTAGGGGAGCGTCAGGCAAGTCGTTACCAGCGTGAAGATGAGCTATACAGTCGTCAGGAGGCACGCCGCGACAGAGACCGGGAAGAGAAGTATAACAACCTGACCGGGCAGGCCGAAATCGACCTGGCATTTCACACACCGGAGACTATCCGCACCTGGTATGCCCACTGGTCACAACAGGATATCCGGGACTACGATCTTGAAAAAATGCTGTGGGCGTGGACAGAACGTTGCCCGTCACTGGCAGATCTGGTTCGCGGGTATAACCTGTCGGCGCTGGAGGTTGTGCTGGATGTTCACGACGTGGCGGCGGTCAGTTCGCCAGAAGAACGCGAGCTTGAGCGCTGGATGGTACCGAACAAGATCACCCTCCGGGAGGTCTGGCCGTGAGAAAACGAAACCCATTCCGTGAGGAACTGAAACTCGCACGCAGTCAGCGTAAGAAGCTGCAGACCATCGTCGACAAACTGAATGATATGTCTGCCGAATGGGCCGACTGGCATGGCGGACTGGAGACAGATCTTTATCTGTTGGCTGAGGCGGTATACCCGCAACTTGCCGTGCTGGATGAGCAGATTACTGAGTGGGCCAGAGGGGAGGGCGATCCCCGGGAAGACGGATAAGCAGGATAAATTAAGACAGTTAGCTGCCATACTCCTGGGCAGAAAGAGGGATGAACGGTATAATGGCGGTGGCGCTTGAGGCTTTTTGCCTCAGGATGTTCCGGTGGTTTGTACCTGTGTCGTGAGGCAGAAAGACAAAAGCCCCAGTTAATTTTCATTAACCGAGGCCCCTGCATGAATCGACACCATCAGGATAGCCTCTTAGATGCCGTAAGGCAAGGAGAAGAAGGCCATGAAACTGCCGCGAAGTCCCGTTATCTGGTGTGTGCTGATAGTGTGTTTAACACTGCTGGCATTCACATACCTGACCCGAAAATCGCTTTGCGAAATCAGGCTGAAGGACGGAGAACGGGAGGTCGCTGCAATACTGGCTTACGAATCCGCTAAGTAGCTAACCCCGGCGGGGGGAAACCCCCGCCACTCAGGGGATTGATGTTGTTGAAACATAACCGCAAGCGCTTTCAGAAGGGCTTCCCTGTTTGCGGGGAGGCCCTTTTCCCCATCTTGCTGGCATGAACACCCTGAGTGGGGAGCCCGAAAGGGCGGGGGAGAGGCGCTGTGCGCCTCCAGTCCTCCTCTCCGTCTGTGTTCTCTTTCTGGTCCTGCTGTAGTATTCCGTTTTCTTCCTGCCTTTTGTTTCTCTCTGCTCATTTCTGTTCCACTTTCCCTGATAGCTGTGCCATTTTCTCCCGGATTCCTCCTGTTTCAAACCAGAAAGGCGAAGGACCCGGCCACCTTCGGCTCCCCGTCGCGCCAGCGCGCCAGGTCGTCAGGCCACACTCCGCCAGGGCAGCTGCTGACGCACCCGCCAGGCTCCGCCGAACCCGCAGGCGGTTTCGGGCTACTCGCTAGTGTCCGATGGAGAAGGTCAAACACCACGCTTGCTGCGGCCGTTCCGGCCACGCCGCTCTCACCATCCCGTCGCCGGCGACGGGATTCTACAGGGCAACATCGCTACGCAGCCGCGTATCGACGTTGCGGCGGGTCCCGGCTCGTCTTCTCCGTTGTGCGTTTCTCCCTTTGAGTGCCTCCTCCTGGGTGCTGAATCACGCCACAGTCCTCCTTGTCATCCAGGGCCGCTGCCGCTCTCCAGCGAAAACTTTTTCCAGGTAAAAACTTTGCGCTTCCGCCCCGGATTCCGGCGTCGGCCGGTGGCGTGCTGCACCTGCGGCGAAGGTTCTCAAACGGGTGAAGTGAAACAACCCGGGAAACTTCAGCAGGTTCCCGCAAAACGTCAAAACCGCGGCTCCCGTAACTCAACGGGTGATGTGATTAAAAAGAAAGGAGATCCCTATGCACGTATATCAGACCGAACCGACCCACACGCTGGACATGAACGCGACCGCCGAGGCCGAGCGCGCCTACTGGCTGACCCGCGAAAAAGCGGCTGTCACTGCCCCCGTCGAAATCGACGTGTACAAGTTCCATGACGCGGCAGGGATGATGCCGCCAATGAACTGGCGTAGCGACACCGCGCAGGACACTGAAACGTTCATGATGCAGGAAATGTATTGCGGGAACGTGACTGATATTTTCGTGCGCTGCGGCAAGCGTTATTTCCGTCTGCGTGATTACAGCCACCTGAATCACGCCGTCATTGTGGCGAAGGTCAAAGCGACCTTCATTCCTGAAAGCCAGAAAACACACTGATACACGGAGCCGCCCCTGAGGGGGCGGCAAGCAGGGGGAACTATGTCACAACTGAGTTTTGCAGAATTTTTCAACCAGGCGCGTGAGTCTGACAACGTTATTCCAATTGTTCCGGTTTCCAAAAAGAAGCCGATTATCGGGTTGATGCACGTTGATGCAGCACGTAAGCAGTTTATCCGCCTGTTTAACGATACCGCGCGTTATATGCGCCGCTGGGATGTGTTCTGCGATTTCATCACGCTTTCTGCCAGTGAGCTGGATCTGGCGCGGATTCTTACACCGGAGAATATCGAGCGTAGCCGCAAAATCTGCGAGCGCTACGAGGCCGCAGATATTCAGAAAATGCATGAGCTGTTCATCCTGATGGTATGCGCGCTCGATGCCAAATTTCATGATTTTCTCGGCGCGATTTTCATGGAGCTGGAGCTGGGATCTAATGGCATGGGGCAATACTTCACGCCGTATTCTGTTCAGTCGATGATGGCGCGAATGATGATGCCCGGCGTGAAAGAGTCGATCCGCCGCGAGGGTTTTGTCACCGTCAGTGACCCCGCGAGCGGCGCGGCGGGGATGATTATCGCCTATGCCGAATGCCTGTTAGATGCCGGATATGACCATTCGAATCACATGTTCGGAAGTTGTATCGATATTGACCCGATCGCCGCCGATATGGCGTTTGTTCAGCTTTCGTTACTGGGTATCCCGGCGGAAGTTATCACAGGCAACACGCTGACAATGAACCTGCATCGTGTGCGCTATACCCCGGTTTATTACTGGAACGACTTTAAAAACAAGCAGGAGTTCCAGAGGCGCATGAAAGCAATGAAGGACTTTATGTACGGCCTCGATAATGCCGCCTGACACATAGCGTTTGCAGCTGCCGTTCCGGCAGCGCCACTTAAACTGGCCGCCATTGGCGGCCGCTAAGGAAAGCCGAATAATGATGACTTCCACAATGATTGCCCCGACTGCCAGCATTGAAATCACTGACCCGCGCCAGCGTCTGGCCTTTATTCCAGAATTATTCTTCACGCCGCAGGGCGACCAGCTGGTCGCCTCCTGGTTACAGGTACATAGCCAGTATGAAGGAGGTTTCTGGCGTTACTTTGCCGTTCCGCGTGGTATCAGCGGTCGAATTGACGGATGGACTGAGGACTGTATTACCCGCCCGACCGGATATCTGGTACCGCCGGAAGGGGTGTATCACGTGACCATGCCAGGAAATTACTTCGATGCTGAGGTTTCAGCGGAGGCCGCCGGGATCATTGCAACCCTGATGTGCCTGAACCGCCTCAACTGGCAGGTTTTCGAGATGGGGCCGGAGATGGCCAGAGTCTGTCAGGGCCTTGTCGACCGTCAGGACGCGCTGAAGGACTATATCAGCATCATCAAACACCCGGAACGCGATCTGATTTACCGGGCCATTGACTGAAAAATCAGGCCCGGCGATTGCCGGGCCACACCGAAAGAGGACGTATGAGCAAACCCCACAAACTGGAAATCCTGCTGGCGTGGCTGGAGGATAACGTGGCGATGGGTACAGAGATAATTTTTGATGAAGGGATCGATTCGGGTGATGTGCTTCCGTCAGTTCGCGCGGCGGTTGAACTGCTGAATATGCCCAAAGCTGTCAGTCATCCGCCGCCATGGGATGCTTACTATACTTGTGAAGCCATTGATTCAGAGGAACTGAGCAAAGATGAAGCGCGAGTCTGGAATATGGCGCAAAAATATGTGCAGGACACGTTGCAGGGGAGGCCCGCAGGGAAGGGCCGTTAATCCGGATGGATCGCATCATCGATCATCACATTGAGCATTTCACGCATTTTGTCGCCGCTGGTCCGGTTCTGTCTGAATCGGGGCAGCTGGTCCTGTAGTGATAGCGTCACTGTTGCCAGCGCAATGCTGCGTTTCAGGCGGGGCGCGTTTTCGTAGTCTTTATAGGTTCGCAGGCTTATATCCAGTTGTTCAGCCGCCTTGTCACGGCTCCAGCCGAGGCCTTTTCTCCAGAGTCGAAGCTCGTAACCTGTCATTATTTATCCTTAAAAAAGTGCAGAAATTGCACTTATTTTATAATGAAATTATGGTTTTTTGAAGGTTAAAAGGTGCAGATATTGCACTTTTTTTGATATTGAAATTGACAGCGAAAAGAGAAAGGAAAATGCGAAAGGCGCGCCCCCTTCGGCTCCCCGTCGCGCCAGCTCGCCGGGTCGTCAGGCCACACTCCGCCGGGCAGCTGCTGACGCACCGGCCAGGCTCCGCCGAACCCGCAAGCGGTTTCGGGCTATTCGCTAGTGTCCGATGTCGAACGGCAACCCCCGCGCTTGCTGCGACCGTTCCGGCCGCGCCGCTTTCACTGGCCGCCGCTGGCGTCCGCTAAGGAAAGCCGGCTTCACCGGCTTCTTCTGCCGTCCTTTTTCCCCGCTGCGCTCACGAAAGCCTCTCATTGCTGATGCACGCTGACAGAACTCCTCTGTTCAGCAAGGGCCGCGATGCTTTCCGTCCGAATTTTTTCTCGCAGGCTCCAAATAATTCGGCCTCCACCCTTGCTTTCCCTCGTCCCCCTGTCAGGAGCACTGGCGCAATGAGGGCGTTTCGTTTCGACCTGAAGCCGAAGAAAAAAGAGACGGCAGAAGGAGCCGGGGGGAACAACTGAAGGCTTGCGTCATCGACGCAGAATGGATTGCCGGATTTCAGGCAATAAAAAAGCAGAGCACGAACTCTGCTTCATTACCCCGGACTGTAAGAGCAGCCCGGATTCACAAAAAGTCTGTCAAAGGAGACTTAATATGAAAGACGCATTTATCCTCGCATGCCGCGATTACATTGTAAATAACAAAAATAAACGCCGCCATCAGCGCAAGCGCACGGAGATCATCACGTCCGATAAGATCGCGCGCCGAACTAAGGCACTTGGCCTTGTCGTGACTCGTGCTGAACGCCGCCATAAACCAGTCCGCATTCCGGCAATGACCTGCGCGGAACTTGGACACCTCCTGTTCTCCACTGAGTTATCCAGAACCTGAATCTGATAGCCGCCGCCCCGCAAGGGGCGGCTTTTGAACGTAATGAGGGAGAAAAAATAATGCATAAACAATATCTACAACATGCCCCGCGTGGCGTCACTGCTATCCAACTCGATAACGGTGAAGAAGCTATTTATCTGGATGGTGAATTTATCGCATGTTGTGATCTTAATGAGCGCGATGATTCCGTTATAGGAATTGGGGAAATCATCGCAGAAAAATTAGGGGTTCCCTTCAGGTTGCTAACTCTGCCCGTTCCAGACGATGAAGAGTGGTCATGGAACGATATAACGGACTTACTGAACTGGGGGCCGCATGTTGTACTTCCTCGAATGATGCTTCGCCCAGTTCTGGAATGCTGCATCAACCACATCACTGAGGAAGATCACGATATTCTTGACAGCATCGGACACTGGGATGAAGACAGCGGGTGGTTAATGAATACCGGAGTAGGCTACTTGATTCGCCTGGATGCAGTTACTAATCCGCTACACAGGCTGAAAAAAATCGGTATTTCACGAGCTATGCGTGTTTTCATATTTTGTGCAGTTCACCAGGCTGATGTCAGCATGATCCATTTCTCTGCTGTAGGAGATCATGTGGAAGGCGCACCAATTTTTGAGTGGTAAGTTTTAGCCCGGATTGACCGGGCTAAATCCCCCACCGCAGGCGCAGGGGCTTGCAGCTTCCGTTCCGTAAGCGCCGCCCCCTCTGGAACCGTCAGGCGGCTCCAGAAAGGAAACGGGCTTTGCCCGCCAGAACATCCCATCCAGCTCTTTTTGACAACATTGCTCGCCGCGTGGAGCCTCCTCCGTGAAAGACTCTGGCCCGACCCGGAGTCTATGAAAGGGGACATCACTCACCCGTTCGCACTCCCTCTGGTCGCTTGCGCTGCGGCTTCCTGCTGCACCCTTGCATCTCCTCCTTGCAGGTCAGGCCGTTCGCTTTATCACGGGAACGGCCACCCGCGATGGTGAATCATCATCAAAAAGGCGACGGCAGAAGCAATTTTTTTATCATCATGAGGAGAATCACTATGGCCCGTTTAGCATCTCGTTTTGCATCAATGAATGTCATCCGTCGCGAGCGTCCACTGACGAACGATGAACTGATGCATGTTGTTCCGAGTATTTTCTCCGAGGACAAACATGATTCACGTAGCGAACGCTACACGTACATTCCAACGATTACCGTTCTGGAAAAATTGCGCGAAGAAGGTTTCCTCCCGTTCTTTGCTTGCCAGACACGCACCCGTGATAAAGGAAAACGTGCTCACACCAAACATATGATGCGTTTGCGTCGTTCCGGGCAAATTGCAGGTAAAGAGGTTCCGGAAATAATTCTTTTGAATAGCCACGATGGTAGCAGTAGTTATCAGATGATTCCGGGAATGTTCCGCTTCGTCTGCACCAACGGGATGATTTGCGGACAGACGTTCGGTGAGATACGTGTCCCGCACAAAGGCGATGTAGTAGAGCAAGTTATAGAAGGCGCATACGAGGTTCTGGGAATTTTTGACGAAATAACAGAGTCACGAGAAATAATGAAAGACACCGCGCTGACACGCGAGGAGCAGGAAATTTTTGCACAGACCGCTCTGGGCTGGCGTTATGATGAAAACTCAGAAGGAAAGCACATACCTCTGGCACCATCCGATTTGCTCAATGTTCGCCGAAATGAAGATAAATCTAATGATCTTTGGACGACGTATCAGCGTGTTCAGGAGAATATGACAAAGGGTGGTTTACTGGGAAAAACAGCGCAAGGAAAGAGACAGCGTACACGTGCAGTGACCGGAATTGATGGGGATGTAAAACTGAACCGTGCATTGTGGGGAATGGCAGAAATGATGCAAAAGTTGAAGTCATGAATGATGCAATGCGGGAGGAAACTCCCGCTAATTATGGTGCTGGACGTGACAAACACAGGTATTGAATCAGTTTTCAGCTAATTACAAAGTTCGGAATTATTTAACCACTATCGTGGTAAAATAATGCCTCTCATCAAGTTCCAGTTGCTCTCCGTAAAAATTCTTAACTTTCTTGATTCACTGGAGTTTGATTAGAATTTTTAGTCGTTCTGTTACGAGATAAACCTGCCCCTTTTGTTGTTTTTTTCTGTTTACTTAATATTTCACGAATAGCTTTAACACTTGTCTGGATACCCACACCCTCTAAAGCCGAACGGATATCATCTACAGAATAGCCTTTATGACCAGAAAGCAAAATTATCTGGTCTTGCAGTTTATTCAATACGTCGGATTTGGTAAGACGTTTCTCGGTTAAATCCGGTAGAGAATCTAACGTCATTTTTGCCATTTCAACGTCTTCCGTTGTGAACCATTTTTTATCTGCCATATCAAATTTTTCCTTTCACATATTGCCGCAATGATTTTCATGTAAATCATACCATTGCCAAATAAAAAGTGGCAGTGCCTCGCACTGCCGATGCCGTCAAATCGCCACTAGGCGAAACAGCCAGCGAAGCGTATAATGGCCGAAAAAACGGGACAGGATGTGCATTTGTAATACCGCGCACGCACGATATTACAAATGCCACCTGGTCAGGGCTCCGCCCCGACACCCGAGTAAGGAGCACACATGAGCGACAAAGGATCCCGAAGGGGAAGTGATAAACGGCAGAAAACCGTAATCAAGACCCTTAGATTCACGCCGGATGAAATCGAAGAGATTGAACAGAAAGCGGAGGAAGTTGGGCAAAGCGTATCGGCTTATATCCGTAACGCTGCGATGAATAGGAAGGTAATTCCACTCATCGATGACAGCTTTATGACCGAGTTACTGAGGCTGGGAAGACTGCAAAAGCATCTGTTTGTTGAAGGGAAAAGAGTCGGGGATAAAGAATACTCCACGGTCCTTGTAGCAATATCAGAACTGTCCACCACGCTCAGAAAAAAACTTATGAGCAATGACTAGAACGGAGATAAGAAGAACATCATGATCCCGGTTATTCCACCGAAACGACAAGACGGAAAGTCCTCCTTTGGGGACCTGGTATCTTACGTTTCTGTTCGTGACGAACCGCGCGATGATGATTTGATGGAAGCTGTTAAAGCATCCGGAACAAAACCGGAAATGCCGCACAGCAGTCGCTTTTCTCGTCTTGTTGATTATTCCACGAAACTGCGTGATGAGTCGTTTATCTCGCTTGTTGACGTGATGCCGGACGGCAGTGAATGGGTGAATTTTTACGGCGTGACCTGTTTCCACAACTGTACGTCAATTGAAAGCGCAGCCGAAGAGATGGAGTTCTCTGCCCGTAAAGCGAAGTTCGCCCATAACAAAAGTGATCCTGTATTCCACTATATTCTGAGCTGGCAGTCGCATGAAAGCCCACGTCCAGAACAGATTTATGATTCGGTCAGCCATACGCTTTCTCGCCTCGGATTAGCCGGCCATCAGTTCGTCTCTGCTGTTCACACTGACACGGATAATCTGCATGTTCACATCGCTGTAAACCGCGTTCACCCGGAGACCGGTTATCTTAACCGTCTCGCTTACAGCCAGGAAAAACTGAGTAAGGCCTGCCGTGAGCTGGAGCTTAAGCATGGCTTTTCGCCCGATAATGGGTGCTATGTGATTGCACCTGACAATCGTATTGTTCGTCGTACTTCGATTGAACGTGATCGTCAAAGTGCCTGGAAGCGTGGTCGTATTCAGAGCCTGAGAGAATACATCGCTGACACTGCTATAGCCGGTTTACGGGAAGCACCTGTGACTGACTGGTCTTCTCTCCATCAGCGTTTTGCTAAAGAAGGTTTGTTCTTGTCAGCGGATAACGGCGAGCTGAAAGTGAAGGATGGCTGGAACAGTGAACGTCCTGGCGTAACGCTTTCGGCGTTTGGTCACGCTTTCGATACCGAAAAACTTATTCGTAAACTGGGTGAGTTTACTCCTCCTGCACAGGATATCTTTTCGCAAGTCCAGGCTGTTGGCCGTTACGAACCTGAGAAAATTACAGTGCCGTCGCGTCCTGAACGAATGAGAGAGAAAGATACCTTAACTGACTATGCGACCGCACGTTTACGCGCACCGCTGATTGCACTTGATCAGGACCCGTCGAAACGAACTATACAGTCGGTACATACACTCCTCGCAAAGTCGGGTTTGTATCTTAAAGAACAACATGATCGACTGGTTATCTGTGATGGATATGATCCAACGCGCACACCAGTCAGGGCAGAACGGGTATGGCCTGCGCTAACGAAAGCGGTCCTGGATTCGTATAAAGGTGGCTGGAAGCCGGTACCAAAAGACATTTTCCAGCAGGTTCCTCCTGCAGAACAGTTCACTGGTGGCGGTCTGGAAGCAACTCCAGTTTCCGATCGGGAATGGCGAAAATTGCGTACAGGATCGGGTCCACAGGGAGCCCTGAAACGCGAGATTTTTTCCGACAAGGAAAGCCTCTGGGGCTATGCGGTTTCGCACTGCCGTCAGGAGATTGAAACGCTTATCAGCAGTAAACACTTTTCCTGGGAACGCTGTCATGAACAGTTTGCGAAACAAGGGTTGCTGTTAGTGCGTGAGCTGCAGGGGTTGGTTGTGATGGACGCTTATAATCGCGAACAGACTCCTGTTAAGGCAAGTCATGTTCATCCAGATCTTACACTTGCGCGTGCGGAACCTCATGCTGGTTCGTTTGTTCCAGTGCCGGCAGACATCTTTGAGCGTGTTAAGCCGGTAAGCCGTTACAATCCAGAACTTGCTGTGAGCGATCGTGATATTCCTGGTATGAAGCGTGACCCTGAATTGCGTCGCCAGCGTCGTGAAGCGCGCGCAGCTGCAAGGGAAGATCTGAAAGCCCGTTATACAGCCTGGCGGGCTAACTGGCAGCGCCCGGATTTGCATGGTCGCGAGCGCTACCAGGCGATACATGATGAATGCCGGATGCGTAAAGCGCGAATCCGTATCGAACATCGAGACCCTCTGGTGAGAAAGCTGTATTACCATATTGCAGAGCTGCAGCGTATGCAGGCTCTGATTACGCTGAAAGAAGCCATGAAGGCTGAACGCGCTGAACTCATCGGACAGGGGAAATGGTATCCGCCGTCTTACCGGCATTGGGTGGAAGCAGAAGCGGTGAAAGGTGACAAGGCTGCGATATCGCAGCTGAGAGGATGGGATTACAGGGATCGTCGTGGTAATGCGGTGAAAGCCACGACAGACAGCAGATGTGTTGTTATTTGTGAACCTGGCGGAACACCGATATATTCCGGTGTTCCTGGCCTGCAGGCTTCACTGAAGAAAAATGGTCGCGTCCAGTTCCGTGATCCGGAGACAGGTCGTCACATTTGTACCGACTATGGCGACAGGGTTATTTTCCGAAACACCGGCGATTATGATGCGCTTAAGCGGGATATGATCAAGGTCGCACCGGTTCTCTTCAGCCGTTCTCCGACCGTCGCGATGGCACCAGAAGGGAATGATGAACAGTTCAATACGGCATTTGCCAAAATGGTGGCATGGCACAATGTGAATCACCGTGATGAAGGTGAATACCAGATCTCGCGGCCGGACGTCGACCAGGTACGTGTTGAAAGTGAAATTCGTTTTTCTGAAACGATGAGTCAGGTTAGTAATTCGGAACCCGCGCGTAATGAGCCTGGGTCAAGCTGGAAGCCGCCTTCACCGCTGTAAAGATTAAAATTCCTATCTATTTGTGCGTAAGAGCCCGCCCTTTAGCGCGTAACGTATGTTTCGTAAACAGCTTGATGCCTGGAGGGGGAGGTATGCTATTATTAGTGCATAAAAGAACTTCATCTCTTGAGGTTAAGTTCTGTCAGGCCAGCCTGATAGCCGTAAAAAACGGCAAGGAGATAGTGAAAATGGCTGTTAAACAAAGACCCGGTGTCGGTGACGCCAGTAATGAAAAAATGCTCCGCTTAGCTGCGGCTGTTCGTCAGTTGCGAGTTCCTTCTGCCCAGGGGACTATCAAACCAGAGCGAAAATTGCACAAGGCATAAACCTCATGGATGTAAGTTGTATGAGAATGGAATCAACTTCAGGTGATGGGCACAAGCTTGTCTTTGCCGTAGATGCTAAGCTGGATATTCCTGAAGAACGCCTTAATGACTTTCAGGACATTTACAAAGATTTCATTGAATACAAAACAATAAGTGCGGATCTCGGTAATATTCCTCGCCCTCAAGACCATGTGCAAATGGAGTTTCTTACTGCAGTTGACTTGTTTGGTAAAGATTTGCCTAATTTTTTCCCCAAGCCGATAGCGAAGCGTGAAAAACTCCATCATTTGCATGTCTTTGACGGCACGAATGACTGGGATATCAATCGCTGGAAGCAGAGTGAACAGTCTAAAAGAAGTAGTGATAGCCTTATGTTTTACTCCTACTTTGAGCATCAAAATGTTCACTATTTTTATGTCCTTAAATTTATTGAAGAACCTGATGGTCATTCTTTTCAAAGTGAAGAAAACACTAAAGGAACGCTTTCCAAACGTGCTGAGGGCTATCGACTTCAAACTACTGGCGTAAGAAGCTGATTTTTTTAGTAAAAACCTGTTCATTTGCCAGAAACAAAAAAGGCCGCTTTCGCGGCCTTTTTTAGTTGAATACAATGCGCGGGACGACTTCCCATTCAGCATGGTCACTCTTTAAAACACATTTGTATTCCGAACCGTCATGTTTTATGTGCAGTCCGACAGTATAAATTTTTTCGCCATCCGAGCAGGAGTACACTTTCTGCTGGTTCGAGAGGAGGATGTTACGGATTTCAGTCAGTTGCGCCACGGCATTGGCGTCTACAACAGGTTGGGGCGCTGCAGCGGCAACGGCTGAAAAACCAAAGAGTGCGGCAAATATTAGTTTCTTCATTTCATTTCCTTTCATGCTATATCATTTTGATTATCGGCAGCAGTTCCTGAAAGCCGACAAATTTTTGATCTGTCACTCTGGCCATTCCATATCTGGCTGTGGTGAATCTGTCTGTTTAGGGGGGATTAATGGCTCGTTTCGATGCCGGGCCGGAGGAACACTGGCGGGTTGTGGGAGTGTCAGGTTTCTCAATATTGCATCCGGTGCCAGCTGAATGTCTTCTGCGTTTACTTCCGCCGATTCCGACTCAGGTTTATTGAGCGTGATGTAGCGGATTGTACGTTCCGCCATCGTGGTTGTGCTGATTATCTCCAGCGCTTCTGCCCAGAGATTTTCTTCCCGCCCGCGGTGGTCCATGTCATATTCTGTCATCAGGTTGTGCGCTTCCTGGCGATTGGCCAGACGCTGCTGAAAGGTATCGATTATCTTCCAGGGTTCAGTTCTGGCCGCTTTACGCCGGCGTGACGGCTTTTCTGTCAGAACACCTATGATTCTGCTGACGTTCTCCGGTGCCGGAAGACGGCGCTGTGCGGTACGCGGGACAAGTCTGCGCAGGTGTTTTAGGGTCGGTGGGTTAATCGTGATATACCGGTTGATAATGACGGGCGCATTGCAGGTTTTGTCCTGAGGCTCGATGTAGAAAGATGCTCCGGGAACCGGATCGCCCTGAAACACCGTGTAGTTCTCACCTGGCTGCAGCTTAATCAGATCCTGCACATTGATTTTGTTCTCCATCTGGATATTGATGTGGTCGCCATCGATCCAGGAGGTGCCAATGAGGCCGTCCTGTCGCTGCAGGCTGACCATGTTCGCCCGGGCTTCCTGTCCTGCAGCATTACTGATTGTTCTTGCCGTCTTATCATCACTCACGATTTTTCCGGCGACTTTGGTGCCGGCGTTCTGCATCAGGGTGGCGACGTTGGCCGCTGACGTCTGGTTTTCAATGCGCTCCTGATCCTGACTCATCATTACGAGTGCGAAATCCAGAGAGCGTACCTGTGTAGCCTGCACGGCTATTCGCTCAGTGTAGTAGGCGCCCACCTCATCGAGATAATTCATGTAGGGGAATTTGCCTTTGTATTTGGTGATTTCAAGCGCGTCGGAGTCCAGCCCTTCCAGCCTGTGTCCAAGGTCACGGGCCAGGATCATGCTCTGCTGGGTCACAAACATTCTCCCCAGTGCGGAGGTTGTGTGCTGAGACGTATTCATGGCCGGGATCAACACCAGGAGTATGCGGTCGCTGTGAATACTGTCGCGAATATCGATGTCGCCGGCATCCTCCGCGAAGATATTGCCGAACGTTTCGGTGAAGGTGTTGAAGGTTTCCAGAAACTGCCCCGTCAGGTAGCTGTGCTGCTTGCGCGGCTCTTCTGTCCAGGCTGAAGGCTGGCGCACGGTGGCCATGTCGAAACCCGGTACGTCTACCAGATAATTATAGAGTGGAGAAACCGCTTCTTCTGGCCACTGATCATCCACGGCACGGCAGTAAAGCCCGGCCAGTTTTTCCAGCGGCATAAACTCGCGCAACAGCTGCAGTGACATGGTTTTGTTTTCACGGACACAGTAAAACTTTGTGCCAAAGACCAGCGCCTTGTTCATTGCAATCGCTCTGGACTGCCATTCTCCCCCCTGCACGTTGGTCGGCAGCATTGATTGCATTGTCTCTGCAACAAAGGCCTCAGTGCTATAACAGAAGGGGTTCCACTGGTGAGACTGGGGCCGGCTTTTATCGCCGTTCTGGATCATCTCGCTGCGGGACATGCCGCTGTTCATGAAGTTGATGTACTCCACATCATCCTCACGCCCAAAGCGGCGAGCCAGATAGTAGCAGGTGCGCGCCGTGTCGTTCTGCGCCTTGCCGTCAACAAAGGTGAAGCCCCGTCCCCAGCAAAATGAATTGAGCATCCACGCATAGATGGTTTCGGTTTTCCCGCCACCGGTCGAGGCAAAGAACATCACATGGCGGGTCAGATCATCAAGGGTGAGCCACAGCTCGCGCCCGATATCGTTCATGCGCTTATAGCCAATGTAGAATATCCCCTTACCTTTGCTTTCCTGCGTTGTTTCGTACTGAAACAGTGAGGGAAATACGCTGAACAGACTGCGCCGGGCCTTCCTGTCTTCTGACGGGTCTGTTTTATTAAGGTGGACAGGCATTCGCATCGGCATACGCCAGCGGTGGGTGCCGAAGCTGATGCTGGCCACAATGGCCAGTAAAAGCAACAGCGGTATGGCGAGTGGCCAGATAAATCCCGCCACCACACTTCCTGCCATAATGCCGGCATACAGCAGGTGGTCGCGCATAAGCTCAAGAACGGGCGAGTTCCAGGCACTGCGTGTCATGAGCGCCTGATTTACGGGCGTATTATTCATGGGTTACTCCTGGATGCCGAGGGAATTCACAAAACGGTCGGCCTGTTCTGGTGACATTGGATCGGTAATTTGCAGGAAGTGAGCAATTTTATCCGGCGCGGCCAGCATGCCTGTTGCCAGACGAATGCCCGTGTCAGTCAGCACGGTCGGCGTACCTGAAAATCCGAACGTGCGGAAACCCGTATCGTTTACGGCCACTACGGCCTGAGCCGACACGGAACAGTCTGCGCTCACCTGTGAAGATGTTGCCTGTCCCGGAACCGGCATACCTGCATCCGGACGGAAAAGATCGCTCCATGCCACAGCGCGGGTAGTCTGGTCTTTCCCGCACAATACCGGAACGATTTTATCTACGGCATCGCCACCGTCATTGACTACCGATACAGGGAAAATGACCACATTGTAATGCTGTGCCAGCTGTTCGATTGCCGGTTCCATGCTTTTGCAAACCGCACAGGTTGGATCGAGGAAGGCATACAGCGTACGTTCATGCCCGGTAGATAGTGGGATGGTGAACAGACCCCGATCGGCACTGCGCTTCAGTATACCTACCATTTTCTGTCGGGCTGACTGCTCCGTTGCTTCTGTTTTTACCGGCGTGGGTGGTGTTACCGGTGTCGCTGCCGTCTGCAGGGCTTCAGAAGGCGAGGCCGGTAAGGCGTTATGACTTTCCTTCATAATATTCTGCATGTTGACTGATTCAGCCTGTGCAGCGTGGCTGACTGTATTGCCTGTCGCCGGGAGAACTGTCATTTTAGGTCGTCCCTGAACAGCAGAAGGCTGTAGTGGCTGAACAGGAGCTGGCTCTGCAGGTACTGTCAGGTTTGTGCTACTAACATTGAGTGAAGAATGGTTGTTTGTTCCCATGAGCCATAACGAGGAAGCGATCAGCGCGCCGCCGACAAGCAGGGCAAGGGCGGTAATACGGCGTTTCATCACGGCCTTACTCTGCGTTTTGAGTTGCCGCGCGATGGTGTTGAAGACTTCTGCAGCATCGTGCATCGGGTCATCAAGAAGCGTCACGACTTCGTTTGAATATGCGTAAAAAGCAATCAGTTTTTTATCGTGAATGGCCATACGCTGTGGTTCATGGAAGGTGAGCAGGGCCTGAGGAACGCGGTGTTCGTGTTGATGTAAAACCACAATGGTGTCGTTACAACGAAAGGTGGTGTAGGTGCTTTCCTGCGACATAAGGAGACTCCGGTAGACAGTAAGTTAATCAGTATCAGAAATGTGCGGATTTTCAGAAGAGGAGATCGTCGTCGCCTCCCGGGCGAGTGATGACATCTTCCGTCAGTGACCAGTTGGTCCGGATGCGACGCCTGCGGTCGCGGTCTGGCTGAGGTTCGTCCCAGATTAGCCCCAGGGACAGCATATCGATGCGCAGCCCTTCAATGGCTTCATCGACGCAGGCCTGCGGGCAGGGCAGGCCAAGCCGGATAGCCTCGCTCTCGGTGCGGGCGACGGCGACGATCCCCGCTCCTTCAATAAATCCTTTGGTGGTGTTTGCCCGGTGCAGGGCATAGAAGAGGGGGCGGTCCACTCCCTTGAGCCATAACCAGTTAGGCGGTGTCAGCCGTAAATCATGTGCGTACAGCCAGACCATGCCACTTCTGACGTAATGGTGTTCATGCAGCCACTGTTTCGCGCCTTCACTCTGGATGACACGCTTAAAGGCTGTTCGGGCCAGCGCATAGACTGGTACTGAAAATTTACCCTTATCACGGCGACTTTTGAGACGGCAGGAACGGTTCAGGTCATCCATCAGCACTTTTGCTGCCGGGCGATCGTCCAGGAAAAACTGAAGGCCGAAGATTGCGAACAGAGTTTTTTCGTGCGGCGCGAGGCTTTTCCATCCATTCAGAGGGCGTCCCAGCTGTGCCATGAAAACCGCGCGGCAGCGGGCAACATCGAGCTGCATGTTACTGATGAGTTGATGTTCTTCTGCAAAACCCTCCGGGGTTTGTGCCGGACGTCTTTCCGGACGACGTTTATCCAGTAAGAGGCGACTGGCATCTCCCTCATTAAGGATGGGGGCAATTGCAGGAGAAATAGATTCCATGGCGAACGGCAATGTACTTATGTTGAGTACCCGTCGTGTTTGCCAGTTGCGGGCTGGATGGTGTAACCAGCTCCACAGGGATGCGGTGGACAGGGGAATGAGGAATATCATCAAGATCCCCGTCGTCTGCTTCATCACATTGATCCACTGATCGTACGTGACGTATTCGGCATTGTTGGCGGTGACGGCCAGCAGGTTATAGCGCGGCGCGGCCCAGGTGTGGAAGGGGCCAAAGTCCGCCATACCCCACAGGATATGCAAAATAAAACATGACCAGTACACAAACTCGGGCAGATACAGCCATGCGACAAGCAGAATCATAATACCCAGGATGGCGAGGGCGCCGAGAAATTCAAGCGGGTCTGTCATTCCCGCGCGAGCGGATGTCATGGATAAACTCCCTAAATAAAAACGATGAAGACTAACTGAATAAAAGAGGGCAACAACGCCTGGGCTTATCTAAAGTCTGCAGGCGTGTTTACTGGTGACAACGGAAGGTGAAAATATATTGATTGGTTAAATATTAAATTATTGTGGATCTGATATGGATCTCCTTTATTTGAGTGGTAATCAATAAGGAGCTAGATTGTTGTTTTATTATCATTGTCTGTTTTATGGTGAATTTTCAGGGCAATGATCTACGCAAATAAAAATAGCCGGTAATTAAACCGGCTATTTATTGGAGGGTGGTTGATGTGTTTCAGGCAAGAACGGGAACTGGTAGTCCTGTCAGAGCTTCGATCTCGGCACGTTTTTTATTCACGACATCGTTGAAGTTAAAGTTATAGCTGTACCCTTTATTGTTCATTGCGTGCAAATGGTTAGCAATATTGGATGCAGCGCCGGTATCAATAGGAATCATCGGTAACGATGTGAACTTTGTGAACAGGCGCAACTTTGAATCTTCAACCTGTGTACTGGTAAGGCTGTAAGCATCGAAACCAATGACATCCATGACGTTACCTGGATAGATTCGGATGAACAAAAACGTTCCCTGCTGGAAGTCGAAACCCAGGTAGGTACTCTGCCAGAAGAGCCAGACTTCTGAACTGCTTGCTGGGTTAAAGTGCCCTGTTTCCTTGATTTTCTCAATAACAGCAAGGATCTTTTTTTTGCGATTATTGGCTATAGCATAATTGATAGCAAACGGAGTGACTAACAGAAAGCAACTCGTTAATGCGTATAGATACGCCTCTGCACGAACAAACTCATCCATTGATATAGAAAGTGAGCAAAGCAAGAAGATCAGCACGAATGAGATAATGCCAAACTTCAAAAATAATGATTTTGCTACAGAGTATAAAACCCACCACTTAGGGAATCTATCTTTCATAGTCAACCCTCCTTATGTTTTGTTATCTATATTATAGCGATACTGTATAGATGTCCACTCATTAGCTTTTTATTCCATCATTATTATTTTCACCAGGACCATTCATTCCCTTAGTATTAACTCCAGGTGTATGGCGTATATTTCGCCCACCGGCTACAAACATATCTTTCACTGAACCTGCCATACTTCCAAGGGTATTGGCAGCATCCCGACCACCAAGGAAGGAAATGACGTAGTCAGGTAAATAGGCCTGCAATGCAAATATACTAGATACAAGTGTCGTGCAAATTCGAGCATAAATCATTAAAAAACCGGCCATGCTGAATAACCCTGTCAACGAGTTGGCTTGAACATTGACCAGCGCGGCGCCAAAGAGTGCATGAAGGATAGTTCCGGTCGCAACAATAGCAACGGAAGCAAAGAAAAATCCAAAAACCATGAGTGAGGGACGAATCATGGTATCGATAAAGTAGATGTAACCATATGCTGCACGACTACCTCTATCCTGAGACGTACCCAGATGTGTGGCCCCCCACAGAGGTCCAGCTGCACAACCTACCAAAACACTTACTATCCAGTTACCAATACCAGTCATCCAGTAGATAAACGGAATAAATGGCAAGTAAATTGAAAGTGTAAATCCAGCGCTAAACATAAGTAATAACAAGAAGTAAACAGCTGGGGAAATGGCATCAAGCCCTTTATCTACAGCACTAATTACCCCTGTCATATCGACAACTTTTCCAAGAAGCGATGATTCCCCCCCTGCAACCGCAGCACGTAGGATGGTGTAAGCTGTCAAAGTCCCCTCAGCTGCAACAAGAGTATAATCCCCAACGTTTTTCATCTTAACTAAAGGGTTTACTTGTCCTGTTGTAGTACCAGTCCCACTATAATTTGTTGCAATATTGCTTGTTAAGCTTACGAAAAATGGGGTAATGGAGTTCATGAGTATGCTATTGGGGTCATTACCCTCTGATGCGCTTAACTCATTTTTCGATGTTGTTGTACCTGCAGGGGGAGCATAGCTGGAGTTCTGCAACTGAGTTCGATAGGTACTCATTAACGCGCTGAAAAGATCACCGCTACCAATTTCCCCTAAAGAGGACATCCCACTGGTCGCTGGTGCGCGACTGGCAACTTCAGTCAGGCGCTGGTTGGCCGTGGCGAAAGTCTGGTACCAGGCACCGAGAGCCGCCCAGCCGTATGTGTCGAGGTAATTCCTGACTGCATCCTGAATGCCATTCTGCTCATTCTGTGCCGGCAGCGCGCGCTGGACCGTTTGTTCATAGTTGCTGGCAGCCCGCTGAATGCGGGATTCGATATCCGGGAGTGTGCCGCTGCCGGTCGTTCGTTTATTCATAAATCCGGTAACAAACTCGCTGGCAGCGCTATCCATATCCTGAATCATTGCTTCCATCGCTTTGTTTTGTGCGTCCACGACTTCACGTGTGTCGCTATTACTGAAGGGGTTAAAGAAGCTCCCGGAGCCAGACGAGGAGCCCGATTTCTGTTGTTCCGGGATTGTCGCTGTGCCACACACTCCACTGCCGTTAGTGACCCGGTAGGTATAATTTCCTCCAGACGAACCGAATATCTCCGTCATTTTTGCTGTGGTGGAATTGGCAGTGCTGCTGTAATCGTCCAGTGCCGTATTGATGGCGTATTTGCACAGCTGCATCTCAAAAATACCGCGTGCAGATGTGCGGGTCGAGGCCTGAGTGGGCTGTACCGTCAGGGAGTAGCCGCTGGCAATATCATTTGCAGCTTTGGACACCATCAGGTTGGCAGAGCCCACGCCCATAATCGATGCCCCCCAGAGGATGATGAGCTGAGACATGCTCCAGCCATTGGCTGTCGGGATAATCATCAAAAATCCTGAGACGGTGCTCAGTGTACTGGTGATATCGCGATCACCACTGAATACCTTGCCCTGATGCCCCGTTTTGTTGATGTGCTTCAGGCCAATAATCACAAACCAGACGACGGCAAGGACGGCAATAATTCCGTTAAACAGCGCAAACAGATTCCCGATCATCGTGGTATTACCGGCGGCGAGAGGGTCCAGTACCACGTCGCCGAAGATAGTGACCAGTGCCTGCCGGGAGAGGTCCTGTGCATTAGTCGCAGCAGAGACTATGTCATCGTAAGTTACACCGGCGCGTGCCGGCGTAACAGGTATAAGCAGCCCTGCGCAAAGCGCACGAATGAGATTTTTCACGGTAACTCCGGATAAAACATGAATGCCTGGATGGCGATATGGAGCAGAGGAGGGTCGTTATTTTCTGAGAATGGCATCTCGTACGGCATGTGTTTCCGTCATGAAGTGCTGAAAGGTGCCTCCTTCGGCAAGACTTACACGCCGGTTGCGTAACTGCCACAGTCGATAGGTTACGATTAGCGCTTTTGACCACGCCACGCCAGCGCCGGAAAACAGCACCACACAGGTGCTGATCTGGTGCGCTGTGATACTCCCACCGATAATGAATGTTGTCAGTGGCGCAAGCGGAACGGGTATAACCATAAGCCAGAACAGAAATCGCCAGCGCCGGCGCTGGCTAACATACCCCTTATCCAGTTGTTCGGGAGTAAAGCCGGATTCCTCAATGGCTTTTTCCCAGTCAGGAGCTGCAGGCAGTTTGTCGTCGGTGTTAAGCTCAGGAAAGGCATCACGCATTCGCTCCAGATTGCGTGATGTCATGTGTCGAGCTGATCGTAGAAACCACTTCGTTTCCTGCACTGGTAGAAAGATGCTAAGCAATCCGATGGTGATACGCCCGGTGAGGCTTTTTTTTCGTGAGACTATTTTTTCAGATGTCATTTGGCCGCTCCCTGGTTCATGGCTGATTCGAGTTGTTTTAGTCGTGGGGCATAGGACTGACGGGCAAAGGCAGCGAGCAACTGGCCGTCGATAACGTTCCCTTTGCGCATCAACTCTTTAATGTCATTAAGTTGCCAGTTCATCTGCGCCGTGGTTCGGATGAGTTCGCGCATAAGGTTATCTCCGTTCATTTGCTGCAGGTCAGAGAGATAGGCTGTATTGGCATATCGACGTCCGGCCTCAAAGGATTCAAATTCTCGCTGGCTCATGTAGCCCTTCGCTTTCGCCTCGGGTGAAGCCACATCATCAAAATACTGCGCTGCGGAAGGGGACTGCAGTGCTTCTTTCAGGGCATCACGGGTGGTTTCACTGGTCTTACTGTCGGCAATCAGCGAGAGCTGAGGTTCAGAGGCGGCATCGATGATACCGTTGTACTCGTTGAGCAATCCTACATACGTCCGTCCGGTTACTGTGTTGACTTCACCTTTGCCCGGTGTGCGACCGGCCGAAGGGCGCGCTGTGTTTTTCATGTAGGCCATTGCGGCGTCAGTTTGTTCCTGTGTCCAGGACAGTGCCGGTGCCGTCCCCTCAGGACCTGCTCCACCATAGATCGAACGTACCTGGCTATCACCACCGGGCATCTTGCTGACGGCAGGGCATATCCCCGTCCCGCCAAAACGCTCATATTCTGCTGCTGTGCAGTATGCAGCATGCACGTTCGCACCGTCATAAGCATCCCGGGCCTGCTCTTCTGATGCAGTGGAAATCCTCTTACGCACCGCTGAGCTGGAAACGCCTTTGCCGGAGGAGAGTTTTGATGCGGTACTGCCTGACGCACGTTTACTTTGTGCCGCAATGCCGGAGGCGGAATCACTGCAGATCGAATCCGGTACCGAAAAACTCTGTCGGGCCTCTTCCAGACGCTGGGTTTCATTATTGAAAATCATTTGCTGACGGGTGGCCTGCCCATCCTGATTAATCAGCGCACCGAGCTTGTCCGCATTCTGTGTGATGGCTGTACCGGTGGCCTGCTGCATCTGCAGTATTTCGGCCAGCGTTGCCTGGATGGTGGCCATCTCAGGCAGAACCTGAGTGGTGATAGGCACGCTGGAGTTCACGTTGACCGTAAAAGCACTGGCAACCGTGGGCAGGCTGGATGCGATGGCCAGCGCCAGCGCGGGGAGATGACGTTGTATCATGAAATTCTCCATTTAGTTGAGCGGGGTAAACACGTTGGGAAGGCGAGTTGACTGTGAGTCGGGGGCGAGGGCTACCAGAGGGAAGGTCTGAAAGCGTCTGCTGATACGTCCTTCCCGGCTGCGGGTGTCTATGATTGTCAACCCACGACGCGCGATCCGTGCGTGAGTTGAAGGGGTGATATCCAGTACCGGCCAGTCTCCTGGGCTGAGTTGTGGAGTATCATTCCCCTCCGGCCATAACCAGGTGTCATCACTTAACACCGTCCTTATATCCTCAGGTAACAGCCACTGGACCACATGACGCGAATCTCGCACTTGTTCGCCTGGCTCTTTTACCTGCCAGATGGCCGTAGTTACTAACTGACGAGGACGAGCTTTGAGCGCAAGAAGAACCCCACAGGCTTCTTGTGGAGCCCGACGATCGGTTGCGTACACAGCCCGGGAGTTCACTGCACTGTCTGTACGAAAGTGACGAGATGGTAGAACAAACTCCACGCCGTCAACATCGATCATCAGGCGTGAAAGTCTGACCTGTCCCTTTGCCGGGCGACGGCAGCGTGGCGTCAGGTGGATGGAACACATCACAGGTCATACCCCAGTTCGTTAATCATTTCGTCCGCCATCAGTTCGATGACACCCTTATCGCCACGGACGCCACTGTTACGCTCTCTGTACTCAATGAGTTTTTTTGCAGACCCTCGTGGGAACTTATCTGCCAGCAACTGACGGGCACGGGCAGTGCCGATCGTCGCGGAGAGATTTTTGCGTAGCGCACCGTCTTTTTTGTCTGAGTTAAGCGACCACAGCTCCAGCGGTCCGAGCGTAAACCGGACAATCCGCGCCAGCGTGCCCTGGGTCGTGCGCATCATACACAGCATCGGTACTCCACTACCGTCTGCAGCAGGACCGGCTGGCATACGCAGGAAAGCATGGAGATTGTGTTCGGGGATCTTAAAACTGTCTCGTAAAAGAGGAATGTCTTCCTGGCGGAAGCGCAGCAGCCAGAGGGTGTTGGCAGAGTCGAGCAGGCTTTTCGGGTAATCGGTAAGGAACTGGGTACTTAACACTGTGCGGATGCCAAACTTACGCTGTTCCCTGTCCTGCGTGTCCAGCGCCTCGAAGATGAAATCAATGCCCTTGACGTTGTGCAGCTCGTCGTAGATTTTGGTTTTCATTTCGCTGTCGAGCTGGTTGATGCGCCGTATAATGCCAGGGAGATAGGCTTCCGGCACCGTTTTCAATATCTCTTCCTGATACTGAGGAAGCGTAAAATCACCAGCTGTTATGTGGCCAGCAAAGAGGAACATGATGCCGGTTTTCAGTCTGCCTGCCGGGGTCTTATCGCCAGCGACGTTGTTTAAGTCTACGGCAATAATGCGTGTGTTCGGGTTCAGCGCGAAGCGAGTCCGACTGGCCATCATCGGATAGTCCTGTCGTGCCTGAATCATACAACGCTCAATGTACTCCAGTAGTGGCTCCTGTGAACCGTCACGCTGTACTCTGCCAAAACTCTCCTGAATTGCCTCACTGCGTAGCAACGCTGGCATATCAGCGAGTTCTGGTACAGCCTGATAGTGCGCCCGTTGAGCCGCGGACAACTGCCCACGCTCATGGAGGAGATCACGTACTTCATACCATGGAGTCGCAGTCCACCATTCCTGATCGTGCTCATCTCTCAACCCGCATGACTCCAGCGCCTCGTCCACTTCTGGCTCTACGTTTGACCGGAACATGTTTGGTTCAATACCGCTGCGCATGTCGTACGCCAGATCAATCAGGCGGTTCACTATCTGCCGGGTATCGGTCGGGTTCGGAGGTGTCCCTTTATCTGGTTCAATACAGAAGGCCATCAGCATGGACGCGATAAATTGCTTCTCCGGCGTTACTGGCTTATGGGCACCGTACAGGATGTCGAAAACATTGCGCGACTTAGACGGGTCGTTGCTAAGAATAATACCAACGGCTTCGTCCTTTCGCTCCTCCGGCAGACTGTCACGAATCAGTTGGATGAACCCCATAGCGCTGAATCCTTTATCGATATGCGCCACATAGGGAAGTGAAACCTGGGCGGAAGATACCTGTATTTCCGTCAGGGTATTAATCAGTACCGACTTACCAAGGCCTGAGTCACCCGGGGCAAGTTCGGTGTGCTTGTTCTGTCGTGAAGAACCCAGCCCAACTTCCCAGGCGCAGCCGTCTTCAGTGTGCAGCATCAAATTACCTTCCCCGCGCCAGACGGAACCTGGTCGGTTGAAAGGCAGCATAGAAAGCGCATGGGAGAGTGGCGGATAAAGCGGGACGGGGCCTGAGCCTGCTGACGCTGCCAACATGCTGTTGACCCATCCCCGGCGTGGATCACCGAAGGTTGTGGTTGTGTTACAAACCCCCCACCCCTGCATAGCTGATTCAAGCAGCATCTGATTACGGGTGCATACTTCACGGGTACGCCCCCAGGTGGAAGCTACAATGGTCATCACGCAAACTGGGTCTCGTTCATCCGTTTCAGCCAACTGCGTAAAAGCGTCGTAAAGCGGACGAATGGAGGGAATAAATTGTCCAAATGATGAAATATTCTTTTTCCAGCCCAGCGCCTTCATCCCACCCGGCATGATGTCGATCCGAATACGCCAGGGAACGGCACGTGGAACCAGTTTAACCAGTTCATTGAAGGGGCTGGGGTGCTGAGGAGGCAGAGTTATGGCTACCATGCCGTGCCACAGCCCCTCTGCATACACCAGATTACCTTCAGTTTTTGGTGTACAACCAAAGACCTGAAGATTCAGGAAGGGAGCAAGCAGAGCCGTGGCGTCATCATCCTGAAGCGTACCTGAGGGTGCGGCCTTCCCCGGTAGTGCAGGGCGCCATGCTGCCGATGTGCTGTTACGTGCTGTTTCACGTCTGATTTCGTTACAGAACTCAGGCACGTCGAGCAGGCGGACAAGCAGGCCGTCTCCGCCGCGTACGAGTGCTTTTTCAAGAGTAGAGATAAAGCTGTCATGCCTGATCTTCAGACCAGACATTTGCCAGCGCCAGGGTTCCTGGCCAAAACGCGCGACCGGCGCTTTATCCTGGATAGCCCGAACGGTGGCGTTGAAATCTGTTCTTTCCTGATGGCTCACCAGTGTCGGTGAGCTCCAGACGGCAAGCCAGCATCGCTCACGGACAAGCCACGGTGAGATTACGTTTACCTTTTCATTGAGCAGGTCATCCAACTGGATGCCGATGTGCTGAATGGAACGCTTTTGTGGGGCGATCATGGCGCTGACTTCGTCACGCCCCTTTTCCGGATCACGTTCAAAAATGAAGGCCAACTTATGGCCGGTATTTTTCCAGGTCGTACTGAGTGTGGAAGTGAGGTGAGCGATCATTCCTTCAAACGCATCCGGATGGTCGGCTGAAGCTGTTTCTGACAGTTCACGCAATGCCCCGGAAATTTCGAATACAGACAGGTAATAGCCATGATGGGTGACACCAATATAAGGTGCTTCCAGCCAGGGTCTGAGCTCCAGGTCATGCTTGTCCAGTCCGATCACTGTACGAATGTCGCAGTAGTCGACAAAGTCAGCAGAGACGGCGAAACGGGAAAAGGTGTTCATAACGTCTTCAATGGCGAAGACAAGGCGGTTGATATTCATAAGAGAAGTGACTCCATAGAAAAGGTAGAATTTCTGCCAGACGGAGGTTTCTTTGGAAATTCATGAATAAAGAGGTGGTATGGAAACAAAACGCAGATTACTTTCAGGCCGGGAATCCCTGTTTCTGGCTGCATTTGTAATCGTGGTTCTTGTTTTGCTGGCTGCTGAAGAGCAGATTTTTTCCCCCGTCAGAGAGAAGTCACGACATGAATCAGTGGTGAAGGCGTTACCGTCAGTCGGGGGATTGTCCGATCCTGGATTGCTGTCACATCGACTGATCAGTTATGACGAGAACATGGGATTTGTGACGGATAAAATGGCAACCCTTGCCAGGGGGAATACGCTCTATTTCTTTAAAGCAGTGGAAGACAGGTGCGATAAGAGCACAGCGGATGATTTTATTTCGTGTGCTAACAACATCCTGGGACAACAGTTTTATTACAAATCGTCCTCTTCAGTGGCAGACGCATGGGCCAACCGTTATTCCGATTGCGATCTGAACAGTTATCTTCTGATGGATGTCATGAATCGTGCAGGATTTCAGGTCAGGATTGTTTACTCTCCCGGACATGCTTTTATTTCGTATACAGACGAATATGGCAATATTCATTTTCAGGAAACGACAGGAAATGAAAATACAGGTACGGATGCTGATCTGAACGGAGCTTTTTATAGAAAAGCATTACCTGGATTTTTCTATCAACCGCAGAATGTGGCATTTGCAGAAAAATTGTATCCGATCCTGACTGTAGGGAAACTCCCAGAGAAGGAAGGGCGGCAACTTGCCTCTGATATGTTTTCTGCATGGCCTGAAAACCCTCTGGTACAGGATATTTACTTTCATTTTCGCCAGCCCTTGCTGGACGAGGATGCGACAAGTCTGAAATCGTTACTGGTGACCGATATATCATCGTCATCAAAGCGTCTGATGCTGACCCGATATTACACCCAGAAAGGGGATCCCGACCTGGCTGGCAGATATATCGGACAGATTGATGATGATTTTTGTAATGATACCTGCCTGACGTTTAAGGCTAATCAGTCATTCAAATATAAAATCATCCTTTGGTTCAAAAACAATATTGAACCAAAGGCGACTATCGCAATGATTCAGGGATTTCTTGACGATGTCGGAGCCGTCTGTGTGTTTATTTTTGCCTGTATTATCGTGTTCTTGTCGTGGCCCGAAATAGCAGGGTACTTAACCAGAATATCAGTGCAAATACCGTTGTTGAGCGCCCTTCACCTGAAACAATATACGGATCCCGGCGCCAGTAAAAAATCAGGGCTGCCGTCAGCAGAGCAGGAATGATGCACAGAAGGTATCGTTTTATGTAGATGTTCAGTGAGGGGATTTTTCCCTCATCACAGTACGCCAGGCACAGACACAGGACGGGCAGACACAGAAATGAAAACTCCAGCACTTTGAAGAGAAAGGTGTTTGCCTCAAATCTGGCCTGATAATTGATGCCGGCGATGTCCCCTAGCCGGACGTGGTGAAAATCGCCAAAACTGACGTACCCGCAGGTCAGGAAATACAGGACGAGAACTACCGCCAGCAGGCGGTGGTACCAGACAATATGCCGGCACATGGAAAAAAGTGAGTTCACTCAGTTGTTCTCCAGAAGGTATTCCCGGTCGGTGACAGAGTCCGGCATCAGGATCAACGCCACGCCGTTCATTTTCTGTCGCATTTCATCGCGCATGACGGGCGGGAAGCGTTTCAACGCATCCGCATAATCAGCAGGGCGCCACCCACCGAAGCGTTCTTCCAGTGGCAATCGATGCCGGGTCAGTTCCGACAGCACCCGTCGCCCCTCCCGGATCTCGTAAGGCCTGTTGCTGAAGACGGCCAGCAGAGCTTTTCGGTTCAGGGCGACGACATTACGTGGATGCAGGTCCGGTAACCAGACCATTACACCCTGAGCAGCAGCAAATCCGTTGAGGGCATGCCAGGCGTGGCAGATAAAACAGAGATTAAACGGCAGCGTGAGCCGTTCGAACTCAGCATATTCAGTATCAGACAGTAAACCGGTATCGGTCAGAAGCGCGGTCGGAATGTGGCGCAGGGCAAGGCGGCGGGCGGCAAGTGATGCGTGCTGCATCCCGGTTTGTGCGGCTTTCAGTGCCCGAGTATGTTTTTCGTATTCAGCCGGTACCTGCGGCGTGGGGCGGGACGCCAGCTGAGCCAGCGTATCTTTCGCTCTGAGTAGCCGGGCCTCTGCATCCTGCGCGTCTTCCGCCAGCCGGGTTAAGGGCAGGGATTCCGGTAACATAAACAGATGTTTCATATCAGCACCGCAGCAATAACAGCGTCCCCCTGAAACGCTCACGGGGGCAGGAAGTTGGGGGGCTGTGGTATGGACAACATCAGGCACTGGAAGCGGATGTAGCCACCGAAGGTCAGGTGTCTTTCTCTTATTACTCATCGTTTTCTCCTGAAAGGGTCGGTGTTTACCGACCCTTTCCTGTGATTAGCTGATGGTGACGGAGCTGGTACCGAGCTGTTTCTGGGTACGACTCATGATTTCAGGGACAACGGCCAGCAGACCGCCAATAGCCAGACCTGCACAGCAGCGGCCGAGTGTTACCTGCGGGTTGGTACCAATTTTTTTGAAGGCCAGTAGGGAACCGATGAAGATGAAAACGCCGATCGCCTGGGCAATTTCCAGCCCGGAAGTTTTACCGCTTTTAGCACCGTCAGCGGCGCTGCGCATCATGTCGGCAATATCGCCTTCAGCGAAGGCCATGCCGGGTAACAGGAACGTAACCAGGGCACATAGCCCCTGAATCATTCGCTCACGGCACTGCATCATGGTCAGCTGACAGAAAATAACAACGGCATAAATACGCGCGGAAATAGCACGGAAAAGTGACATGGTGTCTCCTTGGGTTATAAAAAACGAATGGTGTTAAAAAGCGAGTCCGAAGGTGGAGAGTGCGGCATCGATGAGCTGAGGTGAAAAGACCATCGCGGTTCCGGCCATCAGCTTTACGGTCGCGGCACGAATACTTTCGCTTGAACTGAGCGCGGTATGCCCCTCAAGTTCTGAACGTCGAAACATATCGAGTGCCGCATAGACAAATCCCACTCCTGCGAGCCGAACCAGGGAAAGCACGGCGTTAGCGGCCCCTGCAGCAACACCGTAGGTGGCGGGCTGCACATAAGCGATCGCATCAAAAGATGTGGCGCCAAAACCAAGCTGCGCACCACTGGCATTAATTATGGAGGGAAGGGATACCAGTGCGGCGCAGGAAAAAAGGCCAATAGCGAACCTGCCCGGAGATAAGGGGCCACGACTGGAACGTTGCCGGACCAGTAGGGCGATGAGGCCAAAAAAACCAATCATCTCAGACCAACTGAACAGTAAATCCAGTCCAGCGGTGAAGATGCCCGAAGCCAGGTTCTCTATTAGCGTAATGGCATCCAGTGCCATTAGCGCAGGGTTCCTCCTGTTGTCACCACTGAGCGTGTGGCGGGATCTATCTGACGAATAGTGACTTTACCCAGCGTATCCCCCTCCCGGACGGACCAGGTACTGCCCTGCCATTTGATCCAGGCCATTCCCGACTCCAGTGACATGATTTTCATGCCTGAAATAGCACTGGCTACCTGCCGTTTTTGGAGCCTGGAAGCGGGTTTTGAGGTATCAGAGGCGCTTGCCCGGGCTTCCAGCACTGCCAGCTTTTGTATCAGGTCAGTAAGCTGGGCACGCGTTTCTACCGCGTATGCCTCATCCCTCTTGATAGCATCAGACAGACGGGTGACGCTGTCTTTCAGTGACGTCAGAGAGTCATTTATCTTTCGATCGCGGTCGTTCAGCTCGTCACGAATATCCGTCATCATGCTCGTCGTATCGCCCTGGAGCATCGGAGGTGCAGTTTGTGTCGCTGGCTGCGCGACGGGGATCGGGGGCCTCGTGGGCTGAATAGTCTCAACCGAACTGTGCGGTGCACCGTCGAGCGTACTTTCAACCTCACTGAAGCTGCTTTCAGACGGTGTGTTACTTGTAAATGACAGTGACGGACCGAACAGATACCAGAGACTGACCACTGCCAGAAGCGTTATCCCGAGAAGCCACGGCAGAGAATAGCCAAACAGCAGCTCCCGCTTCCAGAAAGGCAGTTTCTGACGGGGATCTGGCGCACCAAAATCATCCTCGTTTTCCAGCGTGTCTTCTTCAGATATGTCAATTTGCTGATTCATCATTGTTCCTCACGGGTACGGTATCGCCATATTGACGACGGATTTCAGCCTGGCGGCGCACGATGGCTTCCTGCAGGCGGGATTCTGTTTGCTGCTCTGCTGCAACGGGTGTTAGTACTGATGTACTGGTAGCGGGGAGTGCGACTTTCTTATTACTGATAACGTCGTCTGAAGTTACTGATTCAACGAAGAGAATGGAGATAACCTCTTTCTGCTTCACTGTGACCTGGCGGAACGGCTCGCGGGCCATCTCCTGTTTGATGACTTCCGCACCTGTCTGGGCTGTGCCACCGACCATTACGCCAGCTACTGTGCTGCCGTCAGGTTTCCCCACGCGTCCGGTGACGGTTCCGACGCTGGACTGCATGACCTGCGTGTTAGCATCTTTGTACAGTCCCCCCAGGTCGCCAAGACCACCTAATACAGCTGGCAGAACGATGTGTGTCCCCCATCGATGGTTGACATCGGAGGCCACCGAAGACATCAGGTTTTTCTCGCTCTGTGCGCTTGCTTTTACGTTCAGTTCCATACCGTTCCAGCTCATACTGGTGAATTTGATATCGAGTCCATTTCCGGCAAGTTTTACTGAAGGGCTATGAAGTCTGGCACCAGCCAGCGGCCCGGCAGGTATGACCGCAACCACCTCTGAGTTGGGGTTATCCGAATCCACGGCAGTCTCCATATAACCGGACGCACGAGTGAGTGCAGGGATGAAGACCTGTGCGCTTTCTGTTTTAGCTGTGGATTCTGCCTGGCGGCCAGCACCAGACGCTGGTGAAGTCCGCGTAACGCTTGCCAGTGCAGTGGCAAGAACCGGTGCATCACCGCCCGCCTGCGCGGCACTGATCCGCGTGAGCAGTTTCTGCAGCTGAGCCTGGCGTTTCTCCGTGGCCTGCTCCTCTCCGGCCGTGTTTTCCGTGCGCCGTGACGATTTTCCCGACTGTGGAGATGGTGGATCTTGTGATGCTGGCTTTGTTACCGGCGGCTTATCAGGCGGGGGTTCCGTGACTTCAAGGCCTACCGGGAGGCTGGCGATAAAAGATGAATCAGTCCGTGCGGCTTCTTGCGCACCTAAGTCGTTTGAGGCTTTCAGCAGCTCACGGTATCGCGGGCTTTCCGTTGTAGTGGTTACGGCACTGGAGGCCGTGCCGTTAAGGTTAACGGCAGAATCCTTTCCTGAAGGGTCATGTGTCAGCCATGACACTAACCAGTAACCGGCAGTCAGTAAAGCCAGGGCTCCAAATCCGAGTATTGAAATAAGTTTTTTGCCGTTATTTCCGGCATCCTGTTCTGCGCTCATTACTGAAGCTCCGGCGTGACGTTAACGGATTTCCCGTTCACTGAGAAGGTCAGTAACGGGGTGAGGGGGAGTTTCCAGAGATGTGTGCCGTCCGCTGAAGAAAGTGTCTGTTCAAACTCATCGCGAAGCATTGCCCGGGAACGAACCATCAGATCATCACCGCTTTGCCAGATGATGGTGTCTGGAACGTTGCCCTGGAATTTCAGGCGGCGGGAATCTTTCGGTGGTGTGCCATCCAGAAAGGCCTGCAAAGTGGCACTGTGGAGTGCGATTTTATCGACGGTCACGCCGGGGAGTGCGGTGCCAGGCCCCAGGCGCGGGACACGTAAATCCAGCCGGCTGTCGATCTCCTGGCTGGCTGTGCGGGTGTCAGTCTCACCACTTGTCACGTTAATCATGATCGGAACATCGAGTCCCTTCAGATACACGGAAATGTTCCCTGCCGCCCACGGACGCAGCGGGGTTATCGCCAGCATGTTGGTGCCAGCATTGAATTTCACGTCAAAACTCTTCGGACTGGCATTAATCGGCGGATCCGACTGTGGCCACGGCGCACCACTGATGTCTGTCAGGGTAACGACGCTCTGGTTGTTCATGGCCGTACGTACCAACGGGATACTGGCTCCTGGTGAAAGATTAAGGGTTAACGAACTGATGCGCGGAACCACGCTTATCATTGGGGCATTTACCGACCGCTCGTTGTCTGTCAGTCGCAGACGCAGTTCGCGTATCTCATCCGCTGACAGAGGCGAGTCCATGCTTGCCGCTTCGTCTACCAGCGGTGAGCTTTGTCCTGGTGCCGGTAACTCCCCACTAATCCGGGTTGCGGGTACGTCCGTTGTATGTGGTTCAGCACCTTGCTGGGCTGGAGCTGCACTTGTTGCGCCAGGTGTCCTGGCGTTCTGCCAGCCAGTATTGTCAGCAGCGGCTGCGAGAGCCGGACCACACAGCAGTAGGGTGGTCATGAGATAACGAAGTTTCATGGCGGGAGCCTCAGAGGTTGCGGGGGGCGTTGCGTGAGATCATCTGGCGGATTTCCATCCCGACAGGTTTCTGTCGTGGATCTACGCGCTGGATGGTGATTTCGAAAACAAACGGCTGTTCGGGCTTGCTGGTTGTCTGACCAACCAGACGCAGACGTACCGGATATTGCATAGTCCAGAACCAGGTTCCGTCAGACAGGCGTCCACGGCGGATGACGACACCAGCCCCAACGGAGCCGGTAAGGTTCATACGTTCACGCTTAAGGGCATCATAGATATTGGAGTTAGTGAGCGCCTGGATGTAACTGGCGTGCCCTTCTTCAGAGAACAGCGAGGCCGTGGAAGATACCTGCTCACGATAGTGAACGAAGTCCAGGTTAAAGGCCCGCATCAGAGCCTTGCTGCCAAAGGCGATTGCATCGTCCTGGCTCCATGCCGGTTCGGATGTGGGAGCCAGTCGAACCAGGCGTCCGCTGTCGGTGGCAAAGTAATCCCGTGGCTGTTGTATCAGAGCCCAGGTTAAACCGGCGTTGAGTATTATGCTGATAAGTAGGCCAGTCCCCAGTCGGAGATTACTCTTCATCAGCTCTGGTGCCATTTTTTGGCGCTTTTCTGCCGTGATCATCATTTTTACGGCGTCGTTCAGCGGATCCTCCGTAGCGGAGGAGGCCCGCCCCTTTGCAGGGGGGGCCGGTTGAGTCAGTTTTGTCATAGGTTTCAGGAGTTGAAGTTTTTCCAGGGATCGATGTTGTCTGGAATCTGTTCGTTGACCTTATCAAGGGCAGCTTCGCAGACCTTATTTTCCAGTTGAGAAATGATTTCATCGAGCCCGGGGAATTGCGGCAGGCTCACTTTGACGCTCTTGATACGGGACAGACAGGACTGCAGGGAGGATGAGACATTGCTTTCGCGCTGTTCCCAGGCTGTTGCGGCTGCCCTGGCCCGCTCATAACCAGCCTGACTACCCGCTTCAGCGGCACTTCCTGCTCGGCAGGTCGCCGCCGTAGCGGCGGTAGATAAAAGCATGAAGCCGGACAAGAGTCCGGCTTTAAGCATTTGATATCGCATTCTCTCTCCTTATCGGCTTAGCGGCCGGGGCTGTGGGAGTGTTCCTGATGAAGCGTTTTTTCCTGTCTGCCCTCCGGCTTTCGTGCGTCATCCCATTGTTTCCAGGTCTGTTCAAAACCAAGACGCTGGAACAGGGTGTCTGCCTGTTTTTCCGGTGTGTAGAGTCGGGCGGGAAGCGGTGTGTCCTCTTCCCGACCTTTCAGGTGGAACGTCATCAACTGAGGAGCGGCACGGGTAGTGCCGTCGGGTTCGAAATTCACCGCCTGTCCGTAACCCGCAAAGCGGGGACCGTCGTCGGTGATTGCATTGATAACCAACTGACTATTGTCGGTGGTTGGTGTGGCCAGTGCCGGATACAGTGTGCCATCCAGTCGCACCATACCCTGCAGATGTTCCCCCGCTGACTGTACAAGCAGCAGGTCTAACTGGTTTGACTGCGTGTCCATAGAGGCCATAACGGGTATCAACCTGTCCGGGGCGTCTGTGGATGGTGGCAAAATGCTTGCTGCAGCTACCGGTGACTTCACCGGGTGCCTGTCTTCACCCAGATAAAACTGACGTTCTTCCAGGCGAGGTGGCAGCTTCAGGTCTGTGGTGTACTCGGGCCAGGCCTGACGGATTTGCTGAGTGAGACGGCCAAATGTATCGACCGGAAAAACTTGCAGGGGTTGCCCCTGCTCTGGCCGATCGTGCGCCACGGCAAGGCCAGTCGAAGCGGACGTCAATGACCAGTTATTTTTTACGCGTCCATTTTCCTCTCCTGGTACATGCCAGCTGTCACGGGAGTTAAGCGTCAGTGTAACCACATCACCGGTTTTGTGGTTTTCTATAAGTTCTCTTAAATCCTGCCCCCAGTAGGTATGACTCCCTCCACGGTTCTGTAGCTCGATAAAGAAGCTGCCACCCTTTTGCTCTTTATTTTCGTAGGTCGCCTCGCCAAAGTTTTTCAATACCGCCGTGATGCTCTGCCCTGGTTTCAGTGTGGAGGGCGCTGGCTCAGCGGGCATTTCTGGGACCCGGATACTGTCGGCAGCCTTTGACGCGACAGCCTCAGTAGAGGTTGAAAACGCAGGCTGAGGCGTGCCGGGTTCTTGTGCCTGTGATACCGGGTTTGGTGATGCAGGGGGTGTTGGTGTGCCAGGCGCATTAGAGGATACAGCTTCAGGTGCGGCTGTTGCCGATGACAGTGGCGGTGCGGCATCAGGTGATGGTGTCTGCCGATTCAGATCCGGCGTAGGTATATGCGTTGTGATTGAATCACTGGTCGTCCCCATCTGTTGCCGAAGTGCCTCAAGTTGCGCGCGCTGCGCAGGCAACTTCATGCGGATATCGAGGTCATTTTCGATAATAAGACGCATAGCCTGCTCTTTAAACTCCGTACTGCCGGTTAGCTCCACCACGCCGCCGTAAAAACGTGATGCAACCGCCAGCGCGGCGAGTACCCTTCGTTTGTCCTGACTTGCACCGTTACACATTTCGAGGCGGTTGCCGAGATCGCGAAAGGCATCTTCCCCGTCGAGGCGGTAGAGCACCGTGTTGTCGCGCTGCTCTTCCGTTGACAGGGCTTTGATGATTTTATCCAGATCTTCACGTTGCAGCGGTTCCGGTCTACGAGGCCCATAGACAAGTCCATCCGCTTCATTCACCTCATTCTCTGCCGTTTTCGCCCAGTTCGGTTTCGGCTCTGGAATGTCTGCCTCTGCATCGGCTGTCTGAGTTTGTTCCTGTTTTTTCCCGGTTGATGGTACTCCAGGGGACTGTGGAGGGATTGGCAATTCAGACGAGACCGGTGCCGGGGGCTCCGCGTTTTTATCATGTAACGCCGCCTCAGGTTTTACAGCTTGTTTATCCGTTTCCTGCCGTTCATGGGCTGTAAGTTGTTCCTCAGCAGGCATAGGGGGTAAGTCATCAGACTGACTGTGCATCCATTCACCAAACTGTGGGTCGTCCATTTGCGCGCGTATGTCTGCATAATCATCCAGGTCAGGTAACGGTGTATGCGACCCTGCTTCGACGACGCTCTGGCTACTCTGACTGGAATCATCGGGAGATGTCCCGAGCGTCCCATCAGGGTTGTTCTGCGTATCAGGAATTAAAACGTCAGCTTCTATTGGGGGCATGGGGGATGGCTCATCGTGTACATCTGCAGGTTGAGGTTGTTCCGGCTCAGTCGGCGCGGGATTCTGTTCGTTGGCAGGAGTTGCCGGCTCTGGTTTATTGGGTTCTGCAACGAATTTCTGGTCAGGGTTTATGTTTACAACAGCACTATCAATAATGCGGCCCAGTGGCGCAGCGCTATCATCATGATTCAGGTCAAGGCTTCTTATTGCCTCCGCATATAGTCGGTTTAAGGGGGTAATATTTGTTTTTCTATCAGGGGGACTATCAATAGTTTCAACGAATGTATGTGTAAGTAGAGTCGTCAACCTTTCAGCTTCATCGGGCCGGTTTTGAGCTATTGTCAGATTTATTAGTTCAGAACGGATGGCTTCATAATGTATTGAAAGAGCGGGTTCTGCTTGCAGAATGTCTGACAATTTTGACGAGTCCTGAGCAACATTCGCTAACGCCTTTTCAATATATTGAGTCATTTCTGCTTTTATATTGCCCCCCGCAGAACGTAAACGAATGTTATCAATTAAATCTGTGTTGACTATAGCCACATAGCTATTATCTTTTATTGCATCAACGCCTGCCTCTTTCAGAATGCTCATCCCCTGAGGGCTGCTGGCGAAGTTAAGAAAGGTGTCATCTATCGCCTTGCTGTCAGCGAGTTTATTTCCAATCTCTGAGCGAGAAATATTTTCGTTTTCATTGAGTTGCTGATGCTCCGATTTTCCTGCCTCTCTGATTCGTTCGCGCAGTTCATCTGTTAATGTGGAATTGTCCCAACGATCTAAAACAACAGATTCAGAAGGGATCTCTAATTCATATACGTGATAGTCCTTATGATTTATTTCCTCCATCACATACTGAACGCCTAAAACAGACGTGTCAGTATAAAAACCTCTCCCCACCAGATTTTGACCTAATCCTATTTTTTCAGAATCAATAGCACTGAAGGTGGCAGGTGAACCATGAAACAACGTTATAGTTTCACGCCCGTTTTTCTGTGATGTCTGGTTTTCCGGAGGCAGCACTGGCGCTTCCGACGCTGGTTTTTCTGCTGCAGTGGCCTCGGCCAACTCACTTACGGTATGTTCACGGACGATGTCATTATCGGATATATGTGCGATATCCGGAGATTCCTGATTATCCATAGCAGTTTCCTGAACAGGGGTGAAAACAAGATCGCCTTCCACAAAGGCGTTACGGGTTTGTGAGTTTGTGTTGAATGGGGTTTCTATTCCCATAGCGTGAAGCTGAACATTGATGAGATGCCTGCCGAGGTCTTTTCCTCTGCTGAGGATCATATCGTTGAAGTCAGTAAGGTTTTGCTCAAGCTCAGCAGGCGTAAATGCCGGGGCGATAGCGTCACCGTTTGTTAGTTCGGCAGCCCTGGTGGCGCTGAGAATGCCCTTATTTTCTGGCTCTCCTGTCTGCGAATTTATTAAATGATGGTCGTTATCCGCGCAGAAGATAAACTGGCTATCAGGCCAGACGGCACGGGCATTCTGACCGACGGCGATCATATTGCCGGCATCAATGGTCATCAGCACTGGCAGGCCGGTTGCTTCATGCAGGGACGCAGCGGTGGCGTAGCCTTCGGCGAACAGCAGGGGCTGGCCATTTACGGGGATACCCAGTGCGAACCAGTTGCCTGTTTTTTCACTGTCTTTAAGAATCCGGGCGTCTTTCCCACCGGTAAGAGGAATACGCTGGTAAGAGCGAATGTCGCCATGCGCGTTGCTGAAGGGGATAACAAGCTCTTGCTTATCGTTGATTCTTATACCCGGAGCGGCCTCTACTCCCTTGCGGGTCAGGTAGGCGTTTGATGTAGCCTGTGGGTACCGGTCAACGTATCGGGCGGCATATTCCGCCTGACGTTTATACTGCTGCTCAAGAGCACGCGCATTGTCTTCACGGGTTTGCTGGGCGTGAGCCCGGAGATGAAGGCGCGCAAGCGGGTCCATCTCGCCACCACCTGAAAACACCCACTGCGTTGGTTTTGCGTCGGCGCTGCGATAATCGCGGTACCATCCGGCAGGGCGCCCATCCAGGTATGCTTTGTAAGCTCCGCTTTTGGAACCCTTTTTGTCCTGTTTTGTCGGTACACGCTGAAGGCTGCCATCCATCACGGGCACCCCTTTAACAATCAGCCCTGCTTCTTCGAGTTTTTGTGCAAACTCTGTTACCGGATCATCTGCATTCATCGACAGTTCGTGTGGCCGGGGCATCCATCGTTCGAACCTGCTCAGCTCGGCACCTGGTTGGGCATACCAGAGCCGGTGTTCATTGTCCCATTCAAGGGCTTTCTGACCATTGCTGAAACGTGGGTGGGCATTGATGGCTTCATCCTTCTCTTCATGAGGCACGGCAAGCCATACGCGGTGATTCTTTTTCATGACCTTGCTCCAGGGCGGAGGCGAATGGGATAACGCGGGAAGATGCGTTACGGTAAGGGGTTCATTCAGTCGCAGAGATAATCCGGAAAGGCATATCCGGTGGGCAGAAGCAGTGACAGAAAACGCAAGCATTCGTCTCAGATGCAGTTGCTGCTGATATTTCTGATATTGACTTATGATGGTTCAACTTCATATTTAAAAGATTTTTTGACTGCATAAATGACAGAATTAAAAGAGATATAAATCCCAGGGATACAAACCCATAAAGATGAATTAAAGACATAATCACATCATCCAATAGAAGTCTGGTGAAAATAAATATCTTTGATTTTATGTTTTACAGGGTTACTTAATGAGATGTTTATATGATCTTTTTGCCGTCCGGCATAATAAAAAGTGAATGATGAGATAATTCAGCAATAACATCATTAATTCCAATGGCTGTCACAGCTGTCAGTACACTTCTTTTATTGAGAAAAGCATTTACGCCTATAGATATGTTTATATTATTTGGTTTTCCATCACAGACCATCAATCCTTGGTCTGAAAGAGTTGCTATCTCGTTAATCAAAGTTGTGACGCCGGAACCCGGTTTCCCAAAAACTGCAACAAAACAAGGAGCCATCTCTTTCAGTATGGATGCACATTCATTCGGATCAGGTCTCCAGAGTATTCCACGCAATTCAACGTCAAGCTTATTATAGAAGAAAACTCCGGGGTGGTGTAAACCTGATATGTTTATCATTCCATCTAAACTTTCCAGGGTAAGGCTTTCTAAACCTTTCTGAATTACCAGTTTAACCATTTCTTCTCGGTTTGCGGGGTATTGAGTGCGATGAAATAGCTCATATCTTTTTTTGTCGATGAGCGACATTGTTTTTTTACACAGGTTAATTATCATACTTTTCCTCACTATATTCGGTTTTATATTCCTAACAACTTCACAACCCGGTCCAGTCTCTCGGCTTTTCAATGAAATGTCGGTACCACCAGGGACGACCAGAGGCAATCTTTCCCCTGAAGGTACTAACCACGCGCAGGCAGATGGCCCGTATACTCCAGCCAAAGAAATTCAGTGCAACAAAGAATCCCAGAATGGCGGAACAGATATACAGCGTGTTCATGGATGGCCAGCGAAACCAGACCAGATACAGCAGCAGGAACGGCAGCGGAATACCAAAAAAGCTGACCGGCGGAGTGGCATAACGCCAGAATCCTTCTCGTTTCATTGCGTTAGTTCCTTACCTGACAGATAGAGCGCCGCTTCATCTCTGTCTATGTCACCTGTTACGAAACCTTCCCGCACCTGATCGACAATACGCCGCTTTTCCATCCTCAGAATGGTGTCGATGTGCGCCGGCCACTTTTCTGACGGGATATTCTGAAGCGCGTCGCGTAAGTCATCGTCGAATACGATGTATTCCCGAAGGGCACGACGTTTGCCATCAGTCGTTTTGACAAGTACCTGGACTGCGATGAAACGCAACATACCAAGAAGCTCCCACGCGCGCGCGTCTCGAATCTGAGGCGGGAACAAACCAAGTAATCGGTTCAGGGTTTCACCCGGTGACTTTGAGTGCAGAGTCCCGATAGTCATGTGCCCGCTTTCCCCGGCCTGAACAGAGGCTTCTGCTGTTTCAGTATCGCGGATCTCCCCGATACCGATGACCTCCGGGTTACGGCGCATGGCGGAGCGAAGCCCATCTGCAAAACTTGCCACGTCACGGCCTACCTGAGCCTGATGCGGTGGCAAAAGGTCATCGGGACGGCCAAGAATGTACTCAACCGGGTCTTCGTAGGTCACAATCTTGCGGTCAGGTTGAGTGTTCTGACAGTGTCGATACAACGCCGCCTGAAGTGTTGATTTTCCGGAACCTGTTTCGCCGCAGATGAGACCCAGCCCGGTTTTTGGCAACATGGAGGCTGCCAGATCAGGCTCTATACCCATCTTCAGAAAGTCGGGAATGATGTGTGGGATCACGCGCAGAGTGACGGATAATGCCTTTTCTTCCCGGGCAGAGGTTCCCTGAATAATGTGCGCGCGCAGTCGCACGCGTTCACCCCGTTTCAGGCCATAACGCCCGTGCATGTCGCCGTCGATCTGGATGGCTCTGTCCGAGGGTTTACCTCCCTGCACTCTAGGGCGCACTTCTGGTCCCAGCAGGTCATCAAGCATATTTCCCAGCATGGTATTCGGCAGTACGGTGTCGGAGACTCTCTCACGCCGACCGTAACGGCTAACAGAAACGGGAGATCCACCGACCAGGTCCACGTCACTTACAGCTTGTGCTGAGCACCAGGCAAAAAATGCCCTGAACTCGTTAGCTGTGAAGGCACCACTAAATGGAAAAATCCCGAACTTATCCGGGATAACAGATGTGTTCACGAGAAAACTCCTCACTGAATGGTAACAGACGGGCGCCAGCGGGACTTCTGGAGCTCAAACGACGCATGTGATTTGAGTCGGCGTACGCGATCGCCAGTAATGAGTTTCTGCCCACTGCCGGTCACAGTCTGCTGTTGTTCGGTAACTTCCGGTCGGGAAATCATTCCCCGACGCCAGAGCAGGGAGTAAAGCATCATGCCCCGATAGTCACGGGTGAGCTGATTCATACTGGCTTCAAGGGTCAGATCGGCATTTTCGCGACCTTCCTGCCAGCCTTTTTTCAGCGCGTCTTCCCATACCTTTCTCTGAGCGCTGTCTTCCGGCACGACCAGCCCTTCTGTACCCGGGGTTGCCGTGGTGGCCAGCCCGCGAAGTAACCAACTGCGCCAACTGGGCGGGTTACTGACAAATCTCTCCGGTCGGATAATGGTCCAAACCTTTGAGGCTGTGCGGATTTGATCAGGAGTGATGCGTGCAACGTCCTGCGCTTCATCGATAACCGGTGGCAGCCAGCCCTCAGGACTGATAAGCGGCCGGAAATCGTAAAGGGCGTTGAGGGTGGACTCTCGGGCATTTAGCGCCTGGGTCAACTCCCACGCCCGCTGAGATTTACCCCCTCGAAATCCCAGTGTTCTGCCGGCATCAGTAAGCATCTGCCAGCGAGTTTCGGAAATATTGTCTGGCCTTTGTCGCTCCGGATTGAGCCAGACCTGCATATCTGGTGGAGGCACACTCGCATCAGTTGGTGACGCAGGATGCTCGGCGGCACAACCGGTCAGGAGCAGTACAGGGAAAAGTAATAAGAGAAAGCCTTTCATTTCTTACTGGTCTCCGGTTGCATGAAGTTGAGCTGGAGCAGTCCCGGATACTGATTCAGGGTAGCTCGCCATGCTGTCTGCGCTTCAATCACGCGCAGCACGTTGCTGAACGTCATACCACGAACGTGTAGCGTTACGGGTAGGGGCAGACGCACGCCGCTGTAGTTGAATTGCAGGCCTCGTGCACGCGCCAGTTCAGCCAGTAACTCCACAGCATCACCTTCCCAGTCGAAGGAAACCTCAGCGCTGTTAGTACGTATTATTTCCATGGGAGATGGCGCATTTTTCGAACCGGACCAAAGACCGTTATTCCACATCTGATATTGCGTGTGACGGGCAACGGCGACAGATGATGCTGCACCGTAGCGGTCGGGAGATACTGAAGCTGGAGGTGTCGATGGTGGACTCCAGGGCTGGCAGCCGGCAAGAAGGGAGATAGCCAGCACGCCGGGAAGAATTAAGTAGTTCATAGTAGTTACCTTGCCGGGAGGGCGACTGAGGTTAAGGCCAGAAGATTCAGGGCGACGGAGTTTTGCAGACGGTAGAAATATTGATCGGAAGTAAACGGCAGAGGAAGCCCATTGCGGGCTTCCCTGTGATTATCAGAACGTGAACTGCAACTGCGCAACAGCGCCGTAGGTACGATCAGTTCCGGCTATACCGGTAAGGTCCAGATGTACAACATCAAACGGAGAGAAGCCCAGACCAGCGGTGAAGGCGTTACCCTCGCTGGAGACCATGTTCTGGCGATAGCCAGCACGGACCTGCATCCAGCTCCAGGCGTTCAGCTCAGCCCCTACACTGGCGAACTGGCGTTTGTCATCTCGCTCAAAACGGCTGGCTTCGGTCAGATCCACATCGAGTGCGGTGGTCAGGATGTTGTTGCTCCAGGCGACGCCAGCAGTGGCCTGAGGTTTCACTTTGAACGTTTCTTTCTCGCCGTTCACTTCTTTAGTGTCAACACTGCGGGCAATGATGTTCTGTACCGCCAGACCCAGCATCCAGTTATCTCCGAGGTTTGTGGCCAGACCTATGTCGGCGTTAAATCCGGTTTTGGTGTTGCGGTAATCGTCTGAGTTCACGTCATTTTTGTCGAAGTCGTTTACCGTTGCGCTGTAATTGAAAAGATCGATTCGCTGATACTTGGGCGTAATGCCCAGGGACCAACTGTGTCCTGCCGTTTCAAATTCATGCGCCATAGCCACACCTACGTCGGTGATAACGGCCGCCCGACCATAGGCACGGGACGTTAGTGCATCTTTGTCTACCGCATCTGCTGGTATGGCCCCGCTGGCGATTTTGTCGAGATACTGCAGATCGTGGTCGCTGACCGTGCCGTTTACGGAAACGGTGCCCCATGATTTCACGACAACAGCAAATGGGAGTACTTTATTCGGGGTGGTGGCAATAACAGATGCCCCGACCTGCCCATTTGCCTTCACATCTTTCAAATCTTCCAGCTTATTGCGTAACGCGGCAGCGCTTTCGCTAACACCGCTTTGGCTGTCGACAGCATTGTCAAAATTGTTCCACAGATCTTTCACGTCATCGGCAGTATCAATGGCCTTATCGGGGTCTGCCACCTGGACACCCACAGACGGCAGCACCAGACTGAAGTCATCATTCGCGCCAAACTTCGTCAGGAGTGCCGGATTGGATAAGGCGGCAGTGCCGTAGTGTGCAGAGGCCACGCCGGTGCCCCCCATGGCATCGCTGCGGGCTTCCATGTAGGAGGTTGCTGCACCTGCATGAAAAGTCATCATGACGGCGGAAGAAATCAGTGTTTTTGCAATGTAAGTCTTTTTCATCATTAAATTTCCTGTAGTCAGGTCTGGATTTTGGGCAAAAGAAAGTCCTGATGCGGCAGCATCAAAAATTTCTTTTTCTTTTTTAATTCAATATTTCTGCGTGGTTTAAAGCTGTCTGAATATAAGTGCGGGTAGCGTTATTCCTTGTTCAAGCGCTGTGGATAGTCCCTTGCTGACCGTGACGGTGCGCAGAGTGCCTGTTGCGGCATGTTCCCTGAGGAGGCGTTCTTTCCAGTATTTTTGCTCTTTGTCCAGAACGAGCGGAATAATGGATAACACCGGGAAATATGTCAGCTGCGATGAAGCAATTTTCTTCTTAATTAATATGCCGGTTCGTTCCTGATATTCATCCTCACCTGTATTTTCGGTCGTCCAGAAAATAACGCTGTCATTATTATTCTCATCTGAAGGAATTATCATCTTCCGTAAGGCATCTTCCGTTTGTGGCCATTGATGTTGAACCAGGGTGGTGTCGACCGTTGGAACATTCCTGCCTAACAACCAGTCCGGTGAAACGAAAAACCACTGAGCGAGCGCCTGCAGGAGCGGAGTGGACAGATAGTCCATCGTTCGTTCCCTGTCCTGCAGTACGCTCACCCGAACATTCCATGATGAAAGCAACTCTGCGATATCAGTCGGGTTAAGCTCATGTGCCTGCATCAGCACTTCAAAGCGATCGATGATACTAAGCGCGGTATTGCTGAACGGCAGGAAAATATCGCGCAGAGAACCTTCTATAACCAGATTCAGTAGCTCCGATTGAGATATCCCAATCTTGCCTGACAACTCATCAATCAACTGGCGGGTGCCGGGCCTCATTCGGAGTGATGTGGTCTGCATAGGCTTCTTTTCATTGCGCTGAAGCAGTTCTGCAATCCTATTCCGATCAAGGTCGGGGAGCGCCAGAAGCGAGGTGAAAATCGCGGTAAGACTGTTTGCCACGTGGCCCCCTTAAGTAAAATTACATCTTGTGGTTCAGTGAGTTAAAGAATAATTAATCGTGTCGCGCATGTATAACGAGTTAATTCGATCGTGTAGATCGACTGCGTTTGCGTGTGCATTCTGATTGCGTTAGTGCGCTTGGTTTTAACGCACATTCCGGCGCGGTCGAATAAGCACAAGCACGCCGGTTTCAGGTACGGTTATCCAGCGCCACTCCTGTATCAATGTTTGCAGGCGTATCCCATTTCTGACGACAGCAGGAATTGAGACTGTGGCGCAGCGCCAGCGGTGTGTATCGTCCATTTTTCCCATCAGTACGGTCATGCTTTTCATGTGTGCCGGGCGCATCAAATGGGATGTGAAGTACACGGGGGCGCTGTTCCTTTGTAACGTCAGTTGCAACGTGGCAAGAAAACTACGGTGAAAGCGCGCTGCACGACGAAGATTAAGATGACCAACCCGGTCAAATGTCGAAAGGTGCAGGGTAGTGTAATGCTTCTTTCGGTGACGAACCGAGGCCGCGCGAAACCCTTTCCAGGGCGTCACGGCACTAACGATTGTCATTACCGGGCAATACAGCAGTAATGTCAGTGGTACTGCTGAAAGGATAATCAGATACACAGTCCCTCCAGGATAAAGGTTACGCCCGGGCCGAGAGAGCCTGGGCGGGGTTAAGCGGACAAATCATGATGTGGTCGTTTGTCTTGATGGGGAGTTCCCCTGGTGCAGGGACTCGTTCGCCGCGCTGGGCTGCAAGTGCTAGAGTGCGCAGTAGCAGTTCGCTGGCGCGGGTCAGAGCAAGTTCGCGGGTCGGTGCCGACACCATCAAGTTTTCGAAGTCGCATAGCATCACTCTTATGTCACCAGTACTTCCGCAATCCTGTTCTACCAGTGCGGGATAAGGTACGAAGTAGGGGGCAATCTTTTGAGTCTGGCGCCGTCGCGCGTCCAGCTTGCTGACCAGTTGGTAAGCTCTCAAATGGGTGTAGCGTTTAAGCATATTCATCGACCGATGACCCGAAATTGCAGCGACCTCCATAACGTTCAGTGTACCGAGCTCGAAAAAGCGACTGATGGCCTCGTGCCGAAGATCATGAAAATGCAGATTTTCGATAGTGAGGGCCTTGAGGGCGAGCCGCCAGGCGCTTTTGAAACCGGATGACGTATAGGAAAATACTTTACCTTTTAGTTGGGCCGGCAACATCTGAAGCAGATTACGTGCTTTGCGTGAGAGGGGAACGTCACGCGATGACCCATTCTTGGTGTCTGGCAGGTGCGCCACACCGTGCTGCAGATCAATATATTCCCATTGCAGGTTAAGGATTTCACCCTGACGCATGGCTGTCTCCAGCGCGAGATGAAAGATTATATACAGCATTAAGTTTCGCTCGCGGAAATACCGGGACAGTCTGCGCTCTTCAGTGGATGTCAGGCGGCGATCACGACCTTTTGATACTTTCGGTTTACGCACTAATTCGACCGGATTGCTACGGCAGGTTCCCCATTCCACACGCGCAATACCGAAAAGTGATGACAATAGCGCCAGCTCAAGTCTTACTGTATTACCGGTGATAGGGTTCCCCGTCCTGGGGTTGCGCTGCGTCAGTCTTTCATCACGGTAGGCGGCAATATCAACCGTGGTGATTTCGTCCATATTCCTGCTGGCCAGTGGGTGACGCTTAATGACGTTGGTCCGGTAAAATTCCTGAAGGTGGCCCTTTTTATGAACGGATACCGATTCGTAATATTTATCGAGGCCACGACTGAGGGACATTTTTCTGATACGCGCAACGGAAGGCATCATTACTCCTGAAAAGGGGAGGAAAATAAAGCCTTGCGCGGAAATTGCAATAATTCTGTCAATCCGGTTCGTGGGCAAAACCATCGTATAGGGTCCCATGCAGGGATACGCGGACAGGTCAGTCGATTAAAAACGCCAATATAAAAGCCACTGGGTCAGGGCGCGGCGATCCATTGGCTGATGATATCTATGTTTCCTGTGATAGCGATGGATTTATGTCCGTGATTATGGGTATAGGGTATTGATTGCGAGTACTCATAATTTTCGTTTGAGGATTCTGTCAATCCGGTTCGTGGACTGGGGGCGCTAAAATTGACTCCAGTGCCTGTCAATGGGTGTCATCGCCTGATGCCTGGGTGAATCCGGGTAAAAGGCAATTCTATAAAACGGCAACATGCCCCGCTGGTTCAGTTCAGTCTGGTAGTAGATTTATGATCTGGCCTGGCGCATTAGATGATGAACACGTTGATGTTCTTTGCTGCCCTTTCAGCTAACTGTCAATCCGGTGCGTGGGTTAGTGGCTCAAAAATTGGATTTTTTTCAGTTGCATCCCCTGTTGGGATCACCAACATAACCTGGGCTAAATATTGTGCTTTAGGCCATTATGGGAAGGGCGGCGGCTCGCAGGTCTATCCGGTAAGTGGCCCGGATGGCGACGGCAGATACCTCTGGCAAACTGACACACTTGGCGGGCCAGTGATGATTAATTGTTTCTGATTGACAGTTAGCTCAAATCTGCCAGTTAAAGGTAAATAAGGCACAGCCAGGCCAGTGATCAAAGGCATGAGGCGTAAACGATAATTGAAGCATCCTGTTTTTGCGTAGTATCACAGGTACCACCCCAGCCGTTGTCCCCCATTGGTGATGATTGTACGAGCCATATCGACCCTCCCGGAGTATTGCAGGTAGCCCCACCCCCAATAACTTTTTTACCTGCCGGACACCACGCTGTTGTCGACGGGAAACGCCACGCAGTAGCCGTAGCACTTACAACCTGAATATTACCGGTTCCGGCATTTTTCCACGCACCGGATTGACAGGAAAGTACGCCCCCACTGGCATCGCGGCTTATCAGCCCGTTCGGGTAGCAAGCCATGCCTGCAACGTTGACCTGACCCAGCTGCAAAACCCCTCCTGCTGACAGGTTGCCTGTTGCTCTGACGGTGGCACCAGAAACCTCGTTAGTTGCCGTAATATTGCGTCCGGCACTAATGTCGCTGTCGGCACGGACTGTTGCTCCTTTTACCTGTGCTCCGGCAGTAATGTTTTGGGTGAAACTACCGTTTGCACCGCTGACATTACTGGTAAAAATACCGTTTGACCCACTGACGTTTCCGCTAAATGTCCCAGTCTGACCATTAATAGTGCCGACACTGTTCAGGTTGTTACCACCCATGTCGATAGCAGTGTGCATTTTATTCAGATCGGGGCGGCCATTTACCTGAAAACGGTACAGCCTGTCATTGTCCTCCTGCGCGCCAGACAGCTCATCTGTTGAGAGGAGTACTGCAATATGTCCATTACCAGAGGTGGCACCGTAACTGCTCAGCAGGATTTTCCAGGTACGCAGGGCACCTGTGGCGGTTTTACCATCATCAATGTAGCCCCCGAAACCGGTTTTAATATCCCTTGATATCAGCCTCAATGCCTTGTCCGGGTATACACTGCCACCGCTGGATACTACCATGCCCTGTAGTAACTCCGTGTTTTGCCCATTCCTGACCAGATAAGTGTTCAAACGCTGGCCCTGACTGTTTGTTTCGGTGAAACCGGACGGCAGGAAACCCGTGTTTTTAAGCATGGCCGTAGTTATCACTGTCGGCGCGGTGGTACTGGTTGCGCTTAACAGAGTGGCGTAGTTACGACCGACGTATCCCCGTGCAGCAGCTGCGTATGTACTGATATGGGATGCTTCAACCTGCCAGTTTTTCTCCTGCTGCCAGTCTTTGTATTTAGTGAGTCCAAAGACGGTCATTGCCATCACAACTATGAGCGCCAGAGCAACATCAAGATTCGCCCAGCCACGATCGTGCTTTTTCATAAGATTGATATCCATACGGGTTGATACAGATTGGATAGCTGGAAGAGACTCCCGCTAAGACACAGCCAGGGGCCAAGCGGCCCCTCTTTTTTTCCGGACAAATGCCAGGTTAGCAGCCAGAGCATAAAGGCTGCAGTACCAAGCAGAGTGGCCAGTGCTGCATCTTTCCCCCCCATCCAGGCCGTCAGACCTGTTATCAGCCATAAATCTCCCCGACCAAGACGCTGATCGCCCCGGTTTATCAGGACACTCAGCAACGTCATCAGGCCACCCACCACAGCGATTTCCACCAATTGCGTATATACACCTGCAATCGAAACGTCTTTTGTTACTCCCCAAATAAGTCCTCCAAGTAACAGACGTGCTGTGAAAGTACGTGGCAAATATCCACTGACTGCGTCGGTGATACCGGACTGAAGCAGGAAGCCCATCATCATGATGGCTGCAGCCCGATCGGCAATTGGAGCCGGTGACAGGGCGGCGATCATACTGAACGTGGCGAAAAGCCAAATCCCACCAGTTAGAAGCGAGTTCCGCTCCTTACCATGAGCAGTGGTATCTTCCAGAAAGTCGAGTACTCTCCACATCAGGCCTCTGCCAATGAGCGCAAAACCCAGCAGTAACGGCAGGCTCCATGCTGTTGCCAGGCTGGTGACTATGATGGTTCGCATATTCGCTTTCCTTTCTCCTGCCGGCAGACTCGAAGTCCTTTCAGTTCCAGATAGAACCCCCAGATACGGTTGGCATACTGTTCGCGAGTTTCGTGCCTGTCCTTACGAAATCCGGCGTTGTAAGACCCGAGGCAATTCCATGTCACACCACATACCTGAAAGTGGCGGGCCAGTATCCACGCTCCGATCTGAATATTCAGACAGGGTCGTTTCAGCAGGTCTTCTGCACTCTGGATGATGCCCATTCGGATGAGCTTTGGCACATGGGTTGAATTTATCTGCATCAACCCATAGTCCGTGCTGACCGGATTACCCTTTTTATCCCTGTTAGTGTTTGTGACCCATGGACGGAGCCAGGACTCCCCTTTGGCCATTGCCTTAAGCAGCAGTGGCTCTATCTGGTATCGGGCACCGGCACTATTAAAGCAGGCATCAAACGTATCAGGAGGGGAGTTCGAACTGGCCATCAATGGACCTGGGGAAAAGGATAAAATGAGCAGAGTCATTGCCAGGTAGCAGGAGAGAATGCGTTCCCTCCGCATATCGTCTCCTTAGCTGTTGAGCGTGAAGATCAGCTTGTTAGTACCGGTACTCCCATTGTCAGCTGTGCATTGTGCGCTGGCTTCTTCGGTTGTCACGATTCCATCACTGTGTGCCGTGGAGTTGACGGTAATGGCATCAGCAATTTTGGCCCGGCTGAGCTGTGTGGCAAGCGAGACGCAGGCATCCTGAGGAACCATTTCGTAGGTCAATGAGAATCCGTTTGAGAATCCAGATACAGTTACAGGTGACAGTGTCACTGCACCACCCCATCCATTGTAAAGTGTGGCAGTCCCGGAAGAGGCTGTACCCCGTACAGTCATACTTTTAGGCTGGACTTTCATCTGGATAAGCGCGCCCATCATTTTGGCTCCGGAAGTGAATGTGTAACCATCTCCCCCTTTCAGCAGGTTTTGTGTACTGGTGATGAGAGATTGAATATTCGATGATTCCTTACCCACGTTGACGTTATTTTTGAGGGCGAAGTATCCCGCCAGCACAAGGCCGATGACGACCAGGACGATCAGGGCAATACTCCCCTGTTCCAGAAACCCCCAGCCTCGATGGTGCAACACTGTCTTAACCGGTTTGTATGTCTGAGAAGTTGATTCAGAATTAAATTGCATGATTTTTCCTCGTTTAAAAAGCGCCCGACGAGCTGTTAAGGGCATTGATATCCATAACGACAAGGACCAGAAGCAAAAGCATCAGG
>NZ_CP077261.1:0-6827 GCF_019047765.1 Citrobacter pasteurii | reverse complement strand
TGTGGCCACCATTTTCCATCGATGCAGAGCCTACGTTGCATTTCTCATTAGCATCGCACAACGGATGTTATAGTGAGTACAGCCCGTTATGGATATAAAAAAAGCCACCATTCAGGTGGCTTTTTACCCCGCTGATAATCACTTTATTTCATCCTTGCTCTTTTGTGATGCTTTCAATCCCGCAATAATATTTGCTGAAACAGCTGCCGCATCAGCGTTCGCTTCTTCCGCTGTTTTGGCTAGATCAACTTCTCCTGTGCGCAAGGCTATCGTTACCTTACTGAATCCGGCAACGTCATTTGAAGTTATTCCTGCGTTAGGCAAAGCAGTATTTATCGCATTTGCCAGCAAGCCGTTAGCGACTTCTACTGAATGCTTCTGAACCAATTCCTCATAAGTTTTGGTTTGATGCAGAACGCTAGCCGTTCCTTTTAGTTTCTCGGTCATGTAAACCTCTTGTCTGTGATAATTTAGATGTGGGATTTTACATATTGTTCTGATTTTAAATGGATAAATCCCACGTTATGGAATTTATCTCAGATGTAACAGAGATTATTTTGTCTCAAATTCGTCAATCCATAACCCTTTGTTATCTTCAAAGTATTTATCTAATTCGGCATGCTCGAGATGCTCATTGCTAGGCATTCCTAGGCCTAGCTTCGCTGATTCAATCAGCCACACTAATGATGTTCTGTTTTCTTTACTCTCTTTGAACCCCCTCTTTTTTAGCCAGTAATTAAGTTCGTGTTCTTGCTCTTTCGATATGTGCTTTCCTACTGGATGTGACATTTTTCACCCTTACGATTGGGAAAACTTACGCTGACACATGGAGCATTTTAGGGATCCATTCGTTCCATCTTTGAACAGTGTCATTGTCTTACAAAATGGACATTGCTTACCTCTTCCGCCCCGGCCTTCGTTTGGTGGTGTTCTCACTACAGCATTGCAAGAAGTACAGCTATTTCCGAAGAGGGTCAGCTTGTTACAGAAGGGGCACTTTTTTCCAGGCATTTAAGGCTTTCCATTAAACATTAATCTTATTTAACAAATATATTATTAAGATGTTTTCCTTGTAAAGCACTATCTTAGGGTACATTTCATTGTGATTAAATTTTGGGCGATGGTGAGTGTGGAGTGTACCGGCAATCCCCTGTTCATCTTGTCGGAGTCCGCGATACAGACCTGATACATGGTAAATCTGCTACGACGGTGGCCTGATTTTAAATGTATTTTGCGGTTATTTTTCGTTCAGTTTGGAGTTAAGGTCAGGAGTAAGAATATTTAGTGACTTAACCAAAAGAGACATATCGTAAATGTTTCTTCCTTTGTACTTAGGGTTGTCCTTACTTGTACGAATTTTTGTAAGCAATCCGTAGTTTTCAAGCTCTTGGAGTGAGCGTTGTACTGTTCTTGATGAAACACCCATTCTAACTGCAATGCTCTCCTGAGAGGGGTGTGGCCAATCGTAGGGTTTCCACCAGTGGATAATTAGATGGAGTAAGACATTGAATGTTGTGGGTGTCATATTGAGTGCACCCTGTAAGAAGAAAAGGGATGTAGGAATAGCTGACCAGCCCATGCTTAATGCTTCCTTTCCCCATTTCGATTCAAGTGTCTGTTTTTGAAGGTCAAAATTATTTTTTTGATCTGACATATACCAACCTGCTAAGCTGAAGTCTTCATAGAAGACTTCAGCTTAGCAGGTTGGTAAATTAATTCATATAATTAGTACGACACCAGCGCGCTTATAATATCATTATATTTAACTATACTTAATCTACACTCACCTCTTGGTAGCGCGATTAAGTTACGCAGCTCCCTTGAGGCTCTAAACCTCCCTTTAGGTGGGCAGCGATTAGGTTACGCGTCTTCCTTTAGGAGCTTGAAACCGCCCTCTTGGTTAGTTTTAACCCTGAGGAACTACAACTTAAACTGTTTGCTAACGTTAGTTTTTGTTGTTAAAACCGCCCTTAGAGGCGGTTTTTTTATGCGCGAAATAAAATGAGAACAATAGTTTACGTAGATGGGTTCAATTTTTACCATGGATTGGTCAAACGTTCGGGGTATAAGTGGCTGGACCTTTATAAGCTCTTTGAAGAACAACTACTTCCGATAAGAGCAAGAGAGTCACAGTTGATTCAGGTGAAGTTCTTTACTGCTGAGATCAAAGCTAAATTTGCTACTCGAGGTGAGTTAGCTCACCAGGCTCAGCAAGCTTACCATCGAGCATTACTGCAGATTTATGGCGAGAAGCTACAAATAATCAAAGGTTACTACTCAGAACGTCAGGAATGTGCGATGACCTTCAATGAGGGGTATCCTCCATCGAAAACGGATAGAACAACGGTCTGGAAGTTAGAAGAAAAGCAGACTGACGTTAGAATGGCTTTAGAAATGTATCGCGATGCGATTCGTGGCGAGGCAGAGCAGTTGGTTCTCTGTACTAACGATTCGGATATGATACCGCCAATAGAAATGATAAAAGCCGATCGACCTGAATTGAAAATTGGAATCGTAGTGCCAAGGGAGCAAGATACTAGTCGAGTGATTAGTAGTCTGGCTAGTTTAGGGGATTGGAGCCTGCCATATGTATCCTACGAAGCTTTGAGATTAGCGCTATTGCCAGATAAGGTTCCCACTAGGCGGAAACCAATACTGAAGCCAAATCACTGGTAAACAGCCGGATCTTCTTGTGATCCTTTTACTCTCGTCGTAATCTCATGCCCTGCAAACAAAAAAACCACCGCTACCAACGGTGGTTCGTTTGCCGGAATCAAGAGCTACCAACTCTTTCTTCCGAAGGTAACTGGCTTTCACGGAGCGCAGGTACCAAAACTGTCCTTCCAGTGTAGCCGCAGTCAGGCCACCACTTCAAGAACTCTGTAGAACACTCTACTACTCCGCTCCGTGAATCCTCTTACTAATGGCTACCGCCACTGGCGATTTTTCGTGTCTGTTCCGGGTTGGACTCAAGATGATAGTTACCGGGACAACGTGGTAGTCGGGCTGAACGGGGGGTTCGTGCATACAGTCCAGCTTGGAGCGAACTGCCTTCCCGGAACCGAGTGTCAGGCGTGGAATGAGAAACCGCGGCCATAACAGCGGAGTGACACCGGTAAACCGAAAGGCAGGAACAGGAGAGCGCACGAGGGAGCCACCAGGGGGAAACGCCTGGTATCTTTATAGTCCTGTCGGGTTTCGCCACCACTGATTTGAGCGTCAGATTTCGTGATGCTTGTCAGGGGGGCGGAGCCTATGGAAAAACGGCTTCGCCGCGGCCTTATCGTTTCCCTGTTAAGTTTCTTCCTGGCATCTACCAGGAAATTTCCTCCCCGCCCGTAAGCCGGTACCGCTCGCCGCAGCCGAACGACCGAGCGCAGCGAGTCAGTGAGCGAGGAAGCGGTATATCTCCTGTATCGCATATTCTGCTGACGCGCTAGTGCCACCTTTTTTCTCCTTCCACATGAAGCACTTCACTGATTTCCGCATCCGTGCCAACATAGTAAGCCAGTATACACTCCGCTAGCGCTGCGTGACTGGTTCAGGGCTGCGCCCCGAAACCCGCCAAAAGCCTGACGCGCCTGCGGCTTGTCCAACCCCGCGCCGACCGGGAAAGGCTTTCCCGCCCGTCCCGGCGTTATCAGGAGGCCGGTTTGTCAGAGAAACGGAACAAGATGCTCACCATGTGGGTGACGGAGGACGAGCACCGGCGGCTGCTCGAGCGCTGTGACGGCAGGCAGCTGGCGGCGTGGATGCGACAGACCTGCCTGGACGAAAAGCCTGCGCGCACCGGAAAGCTTCCCTCACTCTCGCCGGCGCTGCTGCGCCAGCTTGCCGGCATGGGCAATAACCTGAACCAGATAGCCCGCCGTGTTAACGCCGGCGGCGGTACCGGCCATGACAGGGTACAGATTGTGGCGGCGCTGATGGCCATCGATGCCGGGCTTGAGCGGCTGCGGCACGCCGTTCTTGAGAAAGGAACGGACGATGATCGTTAAATTTCATCCGCGCGGCCGCGGCGGTGGCGCCGGGCCGGTGGACTATCTGCTGGGTAAAGACCGGCAGCGTGAAGGCGCCACCGTCCTGCAGGGGAAGCCGGAAGAAGTCCGGGAGCTGATTGACGCGTCGCCTTACGTGAAGAAATACACTTCCGGCGTCCTGTCGTTTGCGGAGGCCGATCTGCCTCCCGGCCAGCGGGAAAAACTGATGGCCAGCTTCGAGCGGGTTCTGATGCCCGGACTCGATAAAGATCAGTACAGCATTCTGTGGGTGGAGCACGAGGACAAGGGGCGTCTGGAGCTGAACTTTCTGATCCCCAATACCGAGCTGCTGACCGGCAGGCGGCTCCAGCCGTACTACGACCGCGCCGACCGGCCGCGTATCGATGCCTGGCAGACCATCGTGAACGGCAGACTGGGGCTGCACGACCCGAACGCGCCGGAAAACCGCCGGGCGCTGGTCACGCCGTCCGGACTGCCGAAAACGAAGCAGGAGGCCGCAGAAGCCATCACGCGCGGACTGCTGACCCTTGCTTCGTCCGGGGAGCTGAAAACCCGTCAGGATGTCACTGAGGCGCTGGAACGGTCAGGTTTTGAGGTGGTGCGCACCACGAAAAGCAGTATCAGCATTGCCGACCCGGACGGGGGGCGAAACATCCGACTGAAGGGAGCCATCTATGAGCAGTCTTTTAACGCTGGCGAAGGACTTAGAGCAGCAATCGAAAGCGCAGAAGCAGAGTACCGGCGAGATGCTGAAAGCCGCATTCAGCGAGCACGAGCAGTCTGTCAGAGCGGAACTGAGCGCAAGCGCGAGGAGAATCAGCGACGCCATCCTCGCCCACGAGCAGAGTATGAGCGAGGCGATGGAGAAAAACCGGCGGAGCGTACTGCGGACTGCCGGGCGGACATGGCTCACCATCCTGATGGTGTCAGCGCTGCTGATCGGCACGAGCGGGAGCATTCTGTGGTGGCAGGGGCAGCAGATAACCGACAATTACACGCATCTTCGTCAGCAGGAAGATACCCTGGCGAAAATGACCGCCCGGACGTGGGGAGTGCGCTATCAGGAGAGCAGCGACGGCCGGAGGTTTCTTATCCTGCCGCCGGGGATGCAAACCGAAGCCATCCCTTACGACGGGACGACATGGATCCGCCTGAAACAGGAGTAGCGGAAAATGACAGAGCTGGAAAAGCAGTTGCTGAGCGCATTAGAGCAGCTACAGCAGGACTACTCGCAAAGGCTGGACGAATGGGAGAGCGCCTTCGCGGAATGGCGGAGCATGTGTGGTCTTATGCAACGGGAGAACGCGATGCTGAACGAGCGCGTGTCGGACTTGAGCACGCAGGTGCTGAGTTTAAGCGAGCAGCTGCGCCGCTTGTCCGGGAACTGAATGCCATCGAGCTCCGGCAGAGGGAGAATGAGTATCAGAAAACACTGGAGCTGGAGCGCCAGCCGCAGAAAACCTACCGCGGGCCGACACTTTAAACCATCCAGACAGCTGACAACCCGCACGAAGAGGGGCTCTTATTTCTCCCGCTAAATAGGTTCGTGATCAAAAAGGTCACGACTTATTCAGGAGCGGGAAATGAAGCTGTTAAATCTTATTGAATCATTGCTTAACTGCCTATACCTGGCGGCGGAGCTGTGGGACTGGCTGGAGAAGCATTTGTCGGTTTTTAAGGCGTTCGCGCTGATTTTAGTGTGACTTTACGCGCCATGCATCTGGCTGCATGACTATGCATCAGTGTAATATCCAGCGGCTGCGTTTCTGGTGTTTTTTCGTCATGTCTGTCGCCACTTTCTCGCGTCTGGCGCCGGAAACGCAGCCAACCCCGTTTCAGCGGTGCGGGCAACGGATGTTATGGTAAATAAGAGTGACGATGAAGCAACTATCCGATTGAATTTATGTTATTTAATTGCTCATGATTATGATATGTGTATAAATTATTTGGGTAAATATGCGTTTGCCTGTTATCATTAAAACTGAGTCAGTTCGCTGCCCATAGCGGTGTATGCGATTTTTATCGCACTGGCTTGCCTAATTCATGAAAAGGCCGCGCAAATGCGCGGCCTTTTTCGTTTAAGGAATCTTCGATGCATCTCTTATACGTTGATGAGTCTGGTACACCATCAGACCCTACACTTAATCATTTTGTCCTTTCTGGTATCTCAGTGTTTGAAAAGCAGACTCATTGGATAGAGCAAGAGATGAATGCTATCGCAGCCAGATTTAATGCTGATGATCCGTATGAAAGAGAATTGCATGGTTCGCCTATGAGAGGTGGGCGAGATGGCTGGAAAAAATTTCCTTTCGATGACAGAAAACAAGCGATCAAAGATTGCCTAACACTCCTGACTCAAAAGCATCGGGATATCCGTATATTTGCGTGTGTTGTACCCAAGGGATCCTTAGGTGGAAAGGACGTAATAACAGAATCTTTTTATCAGATATCGTCTCGTTTCGACATGTATTTGAGCCGCTTACATCACCAAGGAGCAACATCTCGAGGGGTGGCCATTTTTGATAAATCGTCAACAGAGAAAAGTATTCAGTCTCTTGCTCGTACGTTTAAAGATACTGGATATGGATATGGAAAACTTCGTAACTTCTCTGAAGTGCCTTTGTTTTTGGATTCCAAAGCGTCAAGGCTGATTCAGCTTGCGGATCTTGTATCGTACTCAATTTTCAGGAAGTTTGAGCTCAATGATGATGAGTTCTACAAGATTATTGAGAATTCCTTTGACTACAATAATGGTAAAGTTCACGGACTTTACGTAGCTCACTAATTGAATCGCTGTGGAGAGTTTGTCTCCGAGTCAGATGCCGC